>NZ_JBEXTX010000019.1:0-58393 GCF_040614175.1 Amycolatopsis sp. NPDC006131 | reverse complement strand
CACCTGCCACCGCAACACCCGCTGCCACCGGCACTCCGGCACTGCCCAGCCGCACACCTGCCACCGCAACACCCGCTGCCACCGGCACTCCGGCACTGCCCAGCCGCACACCTGCCACCGCAACACCCGCTGCCACCGGCACTCCGGCACCGTCCCGCCACGCAAATCCCGCGCCAGGACTGGCTGTGAGCGGCAGGCGCGCGTTCTCCGGCCGCGTGAGCCGTGCCCGTACCGGCCGCGTGATGCCTCCGGGCAGCACAGTTTCCGGCTCGGCAGCCGAGCGCAGGACCGCGCCAACCCTCGCACCGCGGCAGCGCAGCGCGCGCGTCGGCACCACCGCCCGAGCGACAACCACCGCCCGGACAAACACCCCCCGGACAACCACCACCCGAACGACAACCACCACCCGGACAATCACCACCCGAACAACAAACACCACCGGGGAGGCGCCGTGAACATCGTGGCTCAAGTGTTCGCCGGGGTGGCCGCCGCGTTGCACGTGCTCGTCTTCGCGTGGGAGGCGCTGCTCTTCCGGCGGCCCGCGGTGCACTGGGGCGTCTTCCGCATCCGCAGCGAAGACGTGCCCGCCGTGCTGTTGTGGTCGTTCGGGCAGGGCTTCTACAACCTGTTCCTCGCCGCCGGGACGGTCATCGGGCTCATCGCCGTCAACACCGGCCAGACCGAGGCCGGGCGCGCGCTCGTGTACTACACGTGTGGCTTCATGATCCTCTCCTCCCTCGTGCTGCTCGTTTCCGACCGGATGGCGCTCGGCCGCGAGAAGGGCGCCGGGCTCGGCGGAGTGGCCGCGCAGGCCCTGCCGCCGATCGGCGCGCTGCTCGCGGTCGCGATCGCGGGGTGACCGTCAGCCGTGGTGCACCGCCTCCACGTTGTGCCCGTCGGGGTCCCGCAGGAACACCGCGTAGTAGCCCGGGTGGTACTCGGGCCACTCGCGGGGCGCGTGCAGCACCTCGACACCCGCCTCGACGGCCGCGGCGTGCACGGCGTCGACCGCGTCCCGTCCCGGCGCGCGGAAGGCCACGTGCAGCTCCCGGGTTTCCGCACCGCCCGCAGAACTCAGCCAGAAGTCGGGATTGCCGTCCGGCCCGGCCATCCCCACCACCACACTGTCGCCCGCGGGAAAACGCATCGCCTCCCGCAACCCGATCGGCCCGAACACGCGCTGATACAGGGCGGCGGACGCCTCGACGTCGGCCACCTGAACTCCGAGATGATCCAGCATGCGCGAAGGCTAACCGGCACCACCGACAATTTCCGGCCCCCACGTTCCGGACACCCGCTAAGTCCACAATAGACAGAACATGAAACCCGGAATAACCGTGGTAGCGTTCCTCCATGGGGGAAAATTCACAAACACTGCAGTCCGTCTCGAACGCATTGCGCCTCGTGCTGCTGCTGCGCGCCCAAGCGGACGTCGGGGTGACGGACGCCGCGCGACACCTCGGTGTCGGTCCGTCCACGGCACACCGCCTGCTGACCACCTTGCAGCAACACGGCTTCGCCGAACAGACCCACGGCGGCCGCCGCTACCGCATCGGCCCGTCGATGACCATGTCCAGCGAGACGCAGGCGGTCGAGCACTGCCTGGAAGTCGCGTACCCGTTCATGCAGCAGCTGCGCGACGAATCGCGGGAGACCGTGCACATCTCGGTGCTGGCCGGCGCGCGGGTGAAGTTCGTCGCCGCCGTCGAATCGCCGCTGCTGATGCGCGTCGCGAGCCGGGTCGGCCTGAGCATGCCGGCGCACGCGTCCGCCGCGGGCAAGGTGCTGCTCGCCGAACTCACCGACGACGAGCTGACCGAGCTGTACCCGGACGAGGAACTGGCCGGCGCGACCGACGCCGGCCTCCACACCCGCACCGCACTCCGCGCGGAGCTGGCGCACGTGCGGGCCGAGGGCTTCGGGCGCAACACCGGCGAGTCCGAGGAGGGCCTGGCCGCGCTCGCGGTGCCCATCCCGCGCGCGACCGGCCGCGTGCTGTGCAGCCTCGCGCTCACCGGTCCCCTGTTCCGGTTCAACCCCGATCCGGCGGCCGGCGTTTCGCCGCGTGAGCTGGAGCTGACGACCATGCTGCGGCACGCCGCGGCGCAGATCGCGAAGCAGCTCGTCTACTGAGGGGCACAATGGGCAGGGACCAGAGAGGGGGCGCCATGCCCGACGAAACCACGCCCGAGGGCGACTACACCGAATCCGGCGTGCCGAGCTTCGACTTCGTGCGCGACCGCATCGAGAACCGCTACGCGACGGCCCTCGGCTCGACCGAACTGGCCGGGGAGACCCCGGAGGCGGCCTCGTTCGACGAGAAGATGGCCGACCGCGACCGCGCCGCACGCGACAAGCTGGAGGAGATCCGCCGCTCGATGCGCGGGGAGTGAGCTCAGGGCTTCTGCCAGACCGAGACGTGCTTGCGGCTCTCCCCGGTGAACGGCTCGCGCGCCCAGTCCGCCCACCGCTCCCGCAGGCGCATCCCGGCCAGCTCGGCCATCAAGTCGAGCTCCGAGGGCCAGACGTAGCGGAACGGGATCGACCGGAAGGCGCCGCGGCCGCCGGTCACGTCGACGTAGTTGGAGCTCATCGCCTGCGTGGCCACGTCGTACACGTCGTAGGCCCAGCTCGACGCGCCGACGTGGAACGGCACGACGGTCTGGCCGGGCGGGAGCTGCCGCAGCGCGGGCACCCCGACCTCGATCACGAAACACCCGCCCGGCCGGAGGTGCGCCGCGGCGTTGCGGAAGCACGCGACCTGGTCGGTCTGGGTGGTCAGGTTCATGATCGTGTTGAAGACCAGGTAGGCGACCGAGAACTCCCCCGGCACCCTGGTCGTGGTGAAGTCGCCGATCGTCACGCCGACCGCGTCGCCACCCGGCTTCGCGCGCAGGCGGGCCACCATGGCGCGGGAGAGGTCGATGCCGTGCACCGGCACGCCACGCGCGGCGAGCGGCAGCGCGATCCGGCCGGTGCCGATGCCCAGTTCTAGGGCCGCGCCGTCGCCGGCGAGTTCGGCCACGAACCGGGCGGCCGACTCGACCGCGGCGGACTCGAACTCCGGGCCCTCCGACTGGTCGTACGTCGCGGCGACGTCCTCGCCGAAGTAGCCGTCGTCCATGGGCGGACCGTAGCGCGGGGCCGCGCGGCGGGGCGCGTCATTTTCCACCGAGGAACTCGTCGAGCACCTTCGCCGTCGCCTCGGCGGGGATGCCGTGCCCGGCGCCGCCGGGGACCTCGGCGTACCTCGCCCGGGCGAGGTGCGTGGGCAGCGCCCGGGCGGCTTCGCGCAGGCCGGGCCAAGTCTCGCTGCCGCTGAGGACGAGGACGTCCAGGTCGAGAGCACGCATGGCCGCGGTGGGCAGGTTCGGCGCGGCGGTGAGCGTGGCGTCGTAGACCAGGCTCTGCGCGACGGCCTCCAGCTGCGGCCACATCGGGGAGCGCCGGATCTGCTCGACCGCCTCCGGCGGCAGCCCGATGCCCTCGATCTGCATCGTCGCGACGGCGTCACCGCGCCTGCCGTCGCCGATCAGCGCGGCGAGCTTCCCCGCCAGGTCCCGGGCCGAGCCGGCCAGACCGCCGAGCGCGAACGGCGGCTCGTAGAGCGCGACGCGGGTGATCGCCGCACCGGCGGCCGCCGCGTGCAGCGCGAGGATGCCACCCGAGGAGAAGCCGAACACCGCGGCAGGCCCGCCCTCGGCCGCGAGCACGGCGTTCAGGTCCTCGACCTCGCGCTCGACCCGGTAGGTCGCGGCCTGGTGTGGCGGAATGGCGTCGCCACTGTCCCCGCGCCCCCGCCGGTCGACGCACACGACGGTGTACCGGTCGCGCAACACCGCCGCGACGGGAGCGCACGCCGTGCGGTCGTTGAAGGCGCCGCCGAGGAACACGACGAGCGGCCCGCTGCCGTCCCGCTCGTAGGCGATGCGCGTCCCGTCCGCCGAGGTCACCGTGTGCATGCCGTCCTCCTTCACCGGGGTTTCAGTGTGCCGACGAACGGGCTCGCGGCGGGAGGACATCCGGGAAGCCGAACCGCCGCACCAGTGTCGGCTCGCCGAAGACGGTGATCTTCGCGATGCCCGTGGGGGTTACCGTGAGGACCGCGAGGCCGAACGCGCGGTGCGCGCCGTCGGTGAGGCGGTACGTCACCGCCGCCGGCTGGTCGTTCGCCGTGGTCGGCAGCATGCGCCACTCGCCCGGCTTGCCGATCACGGCGGGAGTCCTGAGGAACGGCAGGCAGGTGCGGCGGCCGGCGAACCACGTCGGCGAGCCGACCACCTCCAGCTCGGCGTCCTGGCGCAGCGCGCGTTCCAGCAGCGCGACATCGGACTTCTCGAACGCCGCCATGTACTGCTCCAGCAACGCGCGTGCCTCGGGCGCGGACGGCTCCGCCAGCTCCTCCGGCGCGGCCACCTCCGCCAGGCTCGCCCGGGCCCGTTGCAACGCGCTCTTCACCGCCGCGACGGTCAGCCCGAGCATCCCGGCGACCTCGGCGGCCGGGAACGCCAGCACGTCCCGCAGGATCAGCACCGCCCGCTGCCGCGGTGGCAGCACCTGCAGGCTCGCGATCAGCGCCAGCCGCACGCCCTCCCGCGACTCGGCCGCCGCCGCGGGGTCCACCGGGATCGGCTGCAGCCACGCCACTCCCGGCGCCTCGCCGGGCGGCGCGGCCGGGTCGTCCGACGGCGGCGCCAGGCCGGACGGCAGCACCCGCCGCCCCCGGCCGCGCAACGCCGTCAGGCATGCGTTCGTCGCGATCCGGTACAGCCAGGTGCGCACCGACGCCCGCCCCTCGAACGCGCCGAACGACCGCCACGCGCGCAGGTAGGTCTCCTGCACCAGGTCCTCGGCGTCGTCGAGCGACCCGAGCATCCGGTAGCAGTGCGCCAGCAACTCGGCGCGGAACGGCTCCGCCACGCGAGCGAAGCCGTCCTCGGTGGTTCCCACGTCAAGCACTCTGCCTCACCTCGGCCGGCGGGAAGAGGTTCACCTTCTCGGGGAAGATCCGCACCACCACGCGCTCGGCGTCCGGCTCCGGCGGCGGCTCCTGCCCGCCCATGTACAGCCGGTACATGACCACCGGCAGTTCCTTCCCCGGATCGGCGGTGATCTCCACCCGGCCGCGCACCTCCGCGTAGTGGCCGGTCACCCTGGACACCACGAGCACGCTGAGCCGCGGATCGCGCTCCAGGTTGCGGGTCTTGCGGCGGCCGCGAAGCGTGCTGAACACGATCGTGCCGTCGTCCTCGCACTTGACGAAGACGACCGACGACTGGGGACGGCCGTCGGGGTTGCTGGTCGAGACGATCGCGAAGTGGGGTCCGCCGACGAGGCGGCGGACGGTTTCGGGCAGTGTCATACCGGTACCGACTCGCGGGCGGCCGGAAAGGAATCGGTCTTCAGCGCACCGTCATGCGCACACCCTCGGCCAGCCGGTACGGGCGCGTGTCCACCAGCGCGCCCAGCAGCCGCCGCAGGCGCGAGACCTCCGCGCGCACCGTGACGACGTGCTCGGCGTCGCCGTACAGCGCGCGGCTCAGCGCCTCCGCCGACAGCCCGGCCGGCCCGGCGCGGTGCAGCAGCACGAGGATCTCCGCGTGGCGGCGGGTCACCTTGCGCCGCCAGCCGGTGTCGCCGCCCTGCAGCGTCAGCAGCGGGGTGTGCGTGAGGTCGAGGTCGAGCGTCACCCGCCGGTCGGGTCCGGCCGGGCGGATCAGCCAGCCCTCGGCCAGCCGTTCGGGCAGGCACGCGCCGAGCCCGGGCACCGCGATCGGCTCGCCCGCGGACGGCGCGGCGATGCGGTCGCCCACCGACACCCCGGCGCCCGCCGCGACCCAGCCGTGGTCGTCGACCAGCAGGGCGGGCCCGGTGGCCAGCAGTGGCTCGCCCACCTGGCGCAACCGGTCGAGCCGCCGCTGGTGCCAGCGCCAGATCTGCGCCTCGGTGAGCCTCCGGCCGGTCTCCACCAGCGCCCCGATGGCCGGGTGCAGCGTCAGCGCGGGGCCGCTCACGTCGATCACCCCGAGCAGTTCGCCGGTGCGGGGGTCGTGCACCGGCGACGCCGTGCAGTACCACGGGTGCTGGTTCTGCTCGAAGTGCTCGCCCGCGAGCAGTTCGACCGGGGCGGCCTCGGCCAGCGCGGTGCCGATCGCGTTGGTGCCGACGCGCTCCTCGGTCCACTCCGCGCCCTCGAAGAACCCGAGGTCGTCGGCGCGGCGGCGGACGCGGGACGTGCCCTCGCGCCACAGGATGACGCCGTCGGCGTCGGTGACGACCAGCAGCACGTGCGGCATCCCGCCGAGCACCTGCTTGAGGTCGCCGACCGCGTCCCGCAGCGGCGAGTTCTCCCGCCGCCTGGCCAGCTCGTCCTCGCTCAGCCAGTCGCGGGTGTTGAGCCCGTCGGCCTTCAGCCCGAGCCCGATGACCCGTTCCCAGGACCGGGACACGACGTCGCGCGGGCGCAGCGGCGGACGGCCGCCCGCGATCACGGCGTCGTGCATGCGGACCAGGTCGCGGGCGTAGGCGGGCAGGCTGCAGCCAGGCGGGACTGCGCCGGGCACGCTCACGGTCCACCTCCGCACCACTGCGTCGACGATCGAGCATAGGTGCCGCTCACGCGCTCGCCAAGGCGTGCAATTCGCTGCAACCGTTGCCGGTCACCCGACCGGCGGGCTGTGATCGGAGTTACATCCCCAATGGCGAGGAGGAGTGGCGATGACACAGACGATCGACCGGGAGGCGCCGGCGCGGTCGCCGCAGGCGCGCGTCGACGCCTGGCTGGAGCGGTTCGAAGCCGCGCTGGCCGCCCGCGACGTCGAGGCGGCGGCGGGCATGTTCGCGGTCGACAGCTTCTGGCGCGACCTGGTGGCGTTCACCTGGAACATCAAGACCGTCGAAGGCCGCGAAGGCGTCGCCGACATGCTGTCCGCCTGCCTGGACGGCACGGATCCGTCCGGTTTCCGCACCACCGAGACCCCGACCGAGGCCGACGGGGTCGTCGAGGCGTGGCTGGAGTTCGAGACCGCCACCGGCCGCGGCAAGGGCCACCTCCGGCTCACCGACGAGGGCGCCTGGACGTTCCTGACCAGCCTGCGCGAGCTGAAGGGCTTCGAGGAACCGCAACGCGAACGCCGCCCGAAGGGTGTGCGGCACGGCGTCATCCGGGGACGCCGGGTGTGGGCCGAGGAACGCGAGCTGGAGAAGAAGGAGCTCGGGTACGAGCGCCAGCCCTACGTGGTGGTGATCGGCGGCGGGCAGGGCGGCATCGCCCTCGGCGCGCGGCTGCGGCAGCTCGGGGTGCCGGCGCTGGTCGTGGACCGCCACGAACGTCCCGGCGACCAGTGGCGCAAGCGCTACAAGAGCCTGTGCCTGCACGACCCGGTCTGGTACGACCACCTGCCCTACCTGCCGTTCCCGGAGAACTGGCCGGTGTTCGCGCCGAAGGACAAGATCGCGGACTGGCTGGAGATGTACACCCGCGTGATGGACGTGTCGTACTGGACGCGGTCGGAGGTGAAGTCCGCGTCCTACGACGAGGACACGGCACAGTGGACGGTCACCGTCGACCGTGCGGGTGAAACCGTGGTGCTGACGCCGAAACAGCTCGTGTTCGCCACCGGCATGTCGGGCAAGCCGAACATCCCCTCGTTCCCCGGGATGGACGTCTTCGAGGGCGACCAGCACCACTCTTCGCAGCACCCGGGCCCGGACGCCTACGCCGGCAAGAAGGCCGTGGTGGTCGGCTCGAACAACTCCGCGCACGACATCTGCGCGGCGCTGTGGGAGCACGGCGCGGACGTCACGATGGTGCAGCGGTCCTCCACGCACGTGGTGAAGTCGGACTCGCTGATGGAGATCGGCCTCGGCGACCTGTACTCCGAGCGCGCGGTGGCCGGCGGCATGACCACCGACAAGGCCGACATGGTGTTCGCGTCGCTGCCCTACCGGATCATGCACCAGTTCCAGATCCCGGTGTACCAGCAGATCAAGCAGCGCGACGCGGACTTCTACGACCGCCTGGAGAAGGCCGGTTTCCTGCACGACTGGGGCGACGACGGCTCCGGCCTGTTCATGAAGTACCTGCGGCGCGGCTCCGGCTACTACATCGACGTCGGCGCCTCCGAGCTCGTCGCGAACGGCGACATCAAACTGGTGCGCGGCCAGGTCGACCACCTGACGCGCAACGCCGTGGTGCTCGCCGACGGCACCGAACTGGAGGCCGACCTGGTGGTGTACGCGACCGGGTACGGGTCGATGAACGGGTGGGTCGCCGACATCGCCGGGCAGGAGATGGCCGACCGGGTCGGCAAGTGCTGGGGCCTCGGCTCGGGGACGACGAAGGACCCCGGCCCGTGGGAGGGCGAGCAGCGGAACATGTGGAAGCCGACCCAGCAGCCGGGGTTGTGGTTCCACGGCGGGAACCTGCACCAGTCGCGGCACTACTCGCTGTACCTGGCGCTGCAGCTGAAGGCCCGGTACGAGGGCATCCCGACGCCGGTGTACGGGCTGCAGGAGGTGCACCACCTGTCGTGACGCTTCCGGGGCCCGGCCGTCGACGGGGCGGCCGGGCCCCGGGTTCCACCTACGCGAAGGCGTTCACCCCGGTCAGCTCCGCGGACAGCGCCCACAGGCGCGCGGCCTGCTCCGGGTCGGTGGCGTAGTCGCGGACGCCGAGGAACATCGCCGGGCGGCCAGGGCCGGACGGGAGCGGCTCACCCGAGGCGGGCCCGGCGATGTCGCAGTCCTCGCAGTACACGCCGCCCATCCCGGCCAGTGCCGGGGAGGTCGCGGCCCACACCTGCGTCGCGGCGCCCTGCTCGGGGGTCTTGAACCAGTCGGCGACCGGGGTGCCGTTCTCGTCGACCCAGCCGTTCGCGATCTGCTCCGCGAGCGGGATGTGCCGTTGCAGCGGGGTCAGGATGCTGCCCGGGTGCACCGAGAACGCCCGCACACCCGACGGCTTCCCCAGCTCGTCCAGGTGCACCGCGAACAACGCGTTCGCGGTCTTCGCCTGCCCGTAGGCCTGCCACTTGTCGTACCCGCGCTCGAACCACAGGTCGTCCCAGCGGATGCCGGAGAAGTGGTGGCCGCGCGAGGACACCGACACGATTCGCGCGCCCGGCGCGATCGCCGGCCACAGGCGGTTCACCAGCGCGAAGTGGCCGAGGTGGTTGGTGGCGAACTGCGCCTCCCAGCCGGGGCCGACGCGTGTCTCCGGGCAGGCCATGATCGCGGCGCTGTCGATCACGATGTCGATGCGCCGGCCGGAGGCCAGGAACCGCCCGGCGAAGTCCCGCACGCTGTCCAGGTCGCCCAGGTCCAGCTCGTCGACCTCGGCGAGGTCGCCCAGTGCCGCCTTGGCCGCGTCCGGCCGGCGGGCCGGGACGACGACGTGCGCGCCCGCGCCTGCCAGCGCGCGGGTGGTCTCCAGGCCGAGGCCGGAGTAGCCGCCGGTGACGATCGCGAGCCTGCCGGAGAGGTCGATCCCGCGCAGGACCTCCGAGGCGGTGGTCGACGCGCCGAAGCCGGATCCGATGGGGTGCTGTGCCGTGGTCATGGCGGCGACGCTAGGTGCTGGAGCGCGCTCCAGGTCAAACCTGGATCGGGGACTTGACTGAATCTACAGTCCGAGCTACACATATGACTGTCAGCGGTGTGGACGCAGGACCTCCCCCGGGAGTGATTCGCGATGCCGGACGTGCTGGAGCAGCTCGGGTTCGCCGACCTGGTGTGCGACGACCCGGACTGGCTGCGGGACGAGTTCGCCGCGATCATCGACGCCAACTTCGGCGAAACCTCGCGCCCGCGGCCGGAACCGCCCCGGATGCCGCTGCCCGAACCGGCCGGTCGCCCGGCCCGCGCCGCACGGACCTCCCAGCTCTGGCAGCGACAGCGCTCGCCTCCGCGCTCGTGAAAACCCGTTGGCCCGCGACGAAAGGAGGGACGACACCCGGAACATCCGCGATCTCTTCCTGAGCCCCGCCGCCCCTGCGGCGGGGCACTTCACGTCTCAGCCGAGCACGATCGGCACCAGCAGCACGGCGACGTAGTAGGCCATGAACTGCACACCGGAGGTCATGCCGAGCATCCGGTTCGCCAGGCCGCCGACCGCGCCGACCGTCAGGCTCACCGCGAGCGCGAGCGGCCCGCCCTCGTACCAGGCCACCACGGCGATCAGCGCCACGAACGCGCCGATCAGCGCCTCGTGGCTGATCCGCCGCGCGACCCAGCCGCTGGCGGCCCGCGCGTAGCGCATCGCGAACGGGTACACGACCAGCCCGGCGATGACCACGCCGATCAGGCTGAACACCAGGAACTGCCACGAGCTGAGCAGGGTGTGCAGGTTGTGCACGCCCCCGTCCGGCCCCTTGACCGTGTAGACCGGCGGCGCGTTGAACAACGCGGCCGCGGGACCCGCGGCGACCGGGCTCAGCGGCAGGCCGAACGCGACGAGCGGGATGAGCGTCTCGGCCAGGTAGGTCGACTCCGTGGTGCCGTTCTTGACCGCCATCAGGGTGGTCAGCCTGCGGTACGGGTGCTTGATCCGGGACCCGGTGATCTCGCCGGCGAGCACCGTCGCGGCGACCGGGCTGAGCATGAACGTGGTCGAGGTGACCCCGGCCGCGGCGGCCGTCGCCGCCGTCTGCCTGCCGTCCAGGATCCGCAGCGGGTTGGGGATCCACCGCCGTCCGGTGCCGCCGTCCGGCGCGAGCCAGAACGGGCGCGGCCCGGTGCGTTCCAGGGTGCGCCGCCCGCTGCGGGACGACGCGATCAGCAGGTCCACCACGAGCGGCCCGATCGCGATGCCGAGGAAGAAGCTGATCGACAGGCTCTTGTCGAGCTGGTCGGTGGCGACCGTGTTGAGCCCGGTCACCAGCAGCGCGAACGGCACGATCGCGGCGACGCTGGCCCACCGGCCCGGCGAGAAGTAGCCGACGAAGATCGCGGCCGCGCCGAACACGAACGGCGCCACCGTCTTGATCGGGCCGGCCAGCGGGGCGAGCAGGGACGCCACGCCGACCGCGACCGGCACCGCGATCAGCGCGGCGACGAGCCCGCCCGCCAGTGCTTTGCGCAGCGCGATGTGCGGGGCGCCGAGGCGGCGCAAGGCGGTCGCGTCGTCGAGCAGCGGCACCGCGGTCGTGTCGCCCGGAATGCCCAGCAGCGTGGTGGGGATCGCGTGGGTCATGTGCTTGCTGACCGCTCCGGCGATGAAGAACGTCAGCACCCCGGCCGGCGGCACGCCGAGCAGCACGACAAGCAGCGTGACCGGCGCGAGAGTGGAGGTCTCGTCGGTGCCGGAGACCAGTCCGATCGCCGCGAAGACGACGGCGCCGAGCAGGCCCATGCCCAGGGCCCACAACAGGTCCGGGGTCATGCCCGCACCTCCTGCGCGGTCTCCCGGACCAGGCCGAGCTCGGTCATTTCGGCCCGCACGCGCGGCGGCAGCCCGGCGAAGGACTCGGCGGTGCCGCCCATGCGCTCCAGCTCGGCGATGGCGGCTTCCCGGTCCGCGGCCTGCTCGGCGCCGAACGTCCGCTTCGGGCGGAACAGCCGGGCGCACACGGCCGCGCCGAGCACGCACGCGGCCAGCCCGGCCAGCAGCGCGTAACCGCCGGCCAGCGACGGCGTGTCGACCAGCGCGCCGAACAGCGCCTTCGCGCCGAGGAAGACCGGCAGGCCGGCGGCCACGCAGATCACGATGGACGCGGCCAGGTGCCGTAGGTCGACGGCGTCGTTCCAGACGACGACGTAGGGCTTCTCGTCGTTGAGTGCCAAGGCTTTCTCCGTTGGGTCAGGCGCCGGTGAGCGCGCGCAGGGTGCGGGACGGGCTGGGCCGGCCCAGGTGCCCGGCGAGCCAGGCGCTGGTTTCGGCGAGTTTGGTCAGGTCGACACCGGTGTGGATGCCGAGCCCGTCGAGCTGCCACAGCAGGTCCTCGGTGGCGAGGTTGCCGGTGGCGCTCTTGGCGAACGGGCAGCCGCCGAGGCCGCCCGCCGAGGCGTCGACAGTGGTGACGCCGCGCTGCAGGGCGGCGAGGGTGTTCGCCAGCGCCTGCCCGTAGGTGTCGTGGAAGTGCACCGCGATCCGGTCGAGCGGGACGCCCGCGGCGACGAGCCCGTCGAGCAGCGCGACGACCCGGCCGGGCGTGGCGACGCCGATCGTGTCGCCGAGGCTGAGCTCGGTGCAGCCCAGGTTGAACAGCCGGGTGGCGACCGCGATCACCTGGGGCAGCGGGACTTCGCCCTGCCACGGGTCGCCCCAGCACATCGACAGGTAGCCGCGCACGTTCAGCCCGGCCTCGCGAGCACGGGCCACGACCGGCGCGAACACCTCCAGCGACTCGCCGACGGACCGGTTGAGGTTGGCCCTGGCGAAGCCTTCCGTGGCCGAGGCGAACACCGCGATGTCGGTGACGCCGAGGTCCAGTGCCCGCGCCAGGCCGCGCTGGTTGGGCACCAGCACCGGGTAGCGCACGCCGGGACGGCGGTCCAGGCGGCGCAGGACCTCCTCGGCGTCCGCCAGCTGCGGCACCCGGTCCGGGCGGACCAGGCTGGTGGTCTCGATGACGGTGTGCCCGGCGTCGGCGAGCCGTTCCACCAGCTCGACCTTCACCGCGGCGGGCACGAGCGCGGGCTCGTTCTGCAGCCCGTCGCGCGGGCCCACTTCCCAGATCGTCACCGCGGACGGCAGCCCGGGCAGCCGGTCGACGGTCATGACCGGCTCTTCGCCCGCAGCTCGGCGAGGACCTTCTCGGCGTGGTCGGCACGGACCTTGCGGTCGGCGACCAGCCGCGCGACGACCGCGGGCACCTCCGCGGCGGTCGCGCCGACGGTCGTGGCGATGTTGCGGGCGTGCAGCGACATGTGCCCGCGCTGGATGCCCTCGGTGGCCAGCGCCCGCACCGCGGCGAAGTTCTGCGCGAGCCCGACCGCGGTGATGATCTCGGCCAGCTCGGCGGCGGTCCGCACGCCGAGCAGGGCGACCGCGGCCTGCGCGACCGGGTGCACGCGCGTGGCGCCGCCGACGAGCCCGACCGGCATCGGCAGTTCCAGCGTACCGACCACGTTGCCGTCGGCGTCCTTTTCGAAGCGGGACAACGAGGTGTACTGCCCGGACGTGGAGACGGCGTGCGAGTGGGCGCCCGCCTCGACCGCGCGGGTGTCATTGCCGGTGGCGAGCACGACCGCGCTGATGCCGTTCATGATCCCCTTGTTGTGGGTCGCGGCGCGGTAGGGATCGGCTTCGGCGAGCGCGGCGGCGTGCACGATGTCGTCCACCACCGCGGGCCCACCGAGGGTTTCGGCGTCGAACACCGCGCGGGCCCGGGACAGCCGCAGATCGGCCTTGTTGGTCAGGATCCGCAGCAGCGGACGGCCGCCGGCGATCTCCCCGGCGCGTGCGGCGACCGCCTCGGCCATGGTGTTCACGGCGTTGGCGCCCATCGCGTCGCGGACGTCGACCTGCAGGTGCGCGACGACGTAGGTGCCGGCGCGGGAGTGCACCAGCCGCACCGCGACGTCCCGGACGCCGCCGCCGAACTCGACCAGCTTCTCGTCCTGTGCGTTGGCCAGCTCGACCAGCTCGTCGCAGGCCTCCAGCAGGCGGACGCGGCCGGCCTCGGGGTCGGCGACGCCGACGATCTGCACCTGCGCCTGCATGATCGGCGCGGTCGAGGAGGTCCGGAACCCGCCGTGCACGCGGGCGATCTTGGCGGCGTTACTGGCGGCGGCGACCACCGAGGCCTCCTCGGTCGCCATCGGGACCAGCACCTCGGCGCCGTTGACCACGAAGTTCGTCGCCACCCCCAGCGGCACGCCAAGGATGCCGACGACGTTCTCGATCATGTGGTCGGCCGCGCTCGCGTCGAGCCCCCGCGCGGGGTCGAACGCCGCGATCCGCGCCGGGTCGAGCCCGGCCGCCTCGGCGACGGACTTGCGCCGGGCCTCGACGGGGAGGTCCCGGAGTCCCTGGATACGACTGGTGCGCGCCATAGCGCCCCTTCCACTTCCGTGTGGCTGCGTGACGACCCAGGACGCTAGCTCCGCGTCCGGGCAGCGGGAATGGACCGTCCGTCCACTCCGGGGGGTGCAACTATGGACGTTCAGCAAGGCGGGCGAGCCGGACGGCGACACTGAGCCGGAACAGCCGGTCGGGCTCCTGCCAGTCCTCCCCCAGCAGCTCGCCGGCGCGTTCCAGCCGCTGCAGCACGGTGTTCTTGTGCACGTGCAGGGCGCGGCCGGTGGCGACCGGGCTCATCCGGTTGTCCAGGTAGGCGGCGAGAGTGGGCAACAGGGTGCCGGCGTGCTCGGCATCCCAGTCCAGGACCGGTCCGAGGACCCGGCGCACGAACGCGGCGACGCGCTCCTCGCCGGGGCCGAACAGCGCCGTGTAGGGCAGGTACTCGTCGGTGGTGAGGGCCGCGTCGGACAGGCCGAGCGCGGGCAGGACGCGCACGCACGCGGCGGCCTGTTCGACGGGTTCACGCAGGTCGTCCCCGGCGACGGCGCCCACGGCCAGCACCGGGACGGCCAGCGACCGGGCGACGGCGGCGTGCACGGTCCGCGCCGCGGCGGCCGGGTCCTCGCCCGCGGTCAGGACGACGACGTGGTCGGCGTGCTCACCGATCAGGTCACCGGTGCCGCGCAGGGCACGGGCCGCCTGGCGGCGCAGGTCGGCGGGGACCGCGACGACCACGAGCGAGCGCAGGGCCGCCAGCCGGATGCCGCGGGCGCGGGCCCGCGCGGCGGCGCCCGCGCGGCGGTCCGCGTCGGCCGAGAGCAGGTCGGCGAGCAGGTCCCCGCGCACGCGCTGCTCCGCCTCGGCCAGGGCGTCCTGCTTGAGGCTGAGCAGGGCGGTGATCTGCGCGGCGCGCTCGGCGGTGCGGAACTCGACCGGCCCGAACTCGACGGCCCCCTGCTCCAGCAACAACGCGCCGAGCAGCGTCGGCCCCGCCACGACAGCGACCGCGAAGGTGTGATCGCCCGCCGGGACGCACCGCCCGCTGCGCCGGCTCTGCTCGACGGCCGCCCGCACGCCGCCGTCCAGGTGACCGGTGTCGAGCAGCGTGACGCGGCACCGCAGCGCCCGGCCGAGCGCCCCGGCCACCTCGGTCGCGTCACCGCCCTGGAGGACGAGCGCGGTGAGGTCGCCGTGCACCTCGCTCGCGCGTTCCATCGCCTCCACGTGGCGGGCCAGCTCACCGTAGGCGCGGCGGGTTTCCTCGGCGGCGGCGTTGGCGCGGGCCAGCAGCCGGGCGGTCTGCAGCACGACGGCCGCATGGTCGGCGAACGCGGACAGCAGCGAGATCTCCTCGGGGGAGAACGCGTGCTCGACGCGGTTGGCGGCGAACAGCACCCCGATGACCTCGTCCCCGGCCAGCAGCGGGACCCCGAGCAGCGAGACGAGTCCCTCCACGGCGACGGTCTCGTCGATGCGGTCGTCGTGCGGCGCCTGGGTCATCGCGTCGTACCGCGCGGTCCAGCACGGGCGGCGGCTCTCGACCACCTGGCTGGCCAAGCCCATCCCCGGCGGCACGCGCAGGCCGGGGAACGACGGCGCGACCGTGCCGAGCGTCGTGCGCACCCGCAGCTCCCGGCTGCCGACGTCGAACTCCGAGAGGTAGGTGACGTCGGTTCCGACGAGGTCGTGGGCCCGTTCGACCAGCCGGGCCAGCAGCTCGTCGACGTCGCGCAGCTCGGCCAGCTCCCTGGCGGAGGAGAACAGGGCGGCGAGCTCCTGCCCGCGGCGGCGGAGGCGGTCCGAGGTCGCGCGCAGGCGCCGGACGCCGGACGTGATCCGCTCGGCGTCGGCGGGGCCGAGGCCGTCCAGCAGCGGCGCGACGTCGGTGTCCTGCTCGGCGGCTTCGAGAAGGCCGACGACGGCGGCGACGGACAGGCTCATGGATCACCTCGTGGACCGGACGACCACCTTGGGACGGTGGGGGTGGACCCACCGTACATGCGCCTGAGTCCGCTTTGGACTCGGCACCGGGGCCGCTCGACCATTGCGGCAAGGGTGCGGTCATTCCCTTCCTGCACACGCATGTCGCCGGGCAAGTGCGCCCGGATTCGCCTGCCTGGCAAGGAAAACAGCGACGCCGCCCGGGCTCGCACGAATGGCGCGTGGAGTTACCCCATTGATCACGCGGCAAACGCGGTCGCGCGCCGATCGCACGGCGGTGTAAATGGCTGCTGCCGGATCGCGGATTCTTATGCATGATGGGCGAATGGCACCACCCGGCGACCGCCCGCAGACGGAACCCGCGCCCGCGCACGCCATGACGGTTTCGGCCGAGCACCGGGGACGGGACGTCGTGCTCACCGCGACGGGCGAACTGGACATCTCGACGCTGCCCAAGCTCCGCGGGCTGATCCGGCTCGCGCTCGTGGATCAGCCGCGCCTGCTGGTGCTGGATTTGTCGGAACTGCGGTTCATCAGCTCCAGTGGGCTGGGCCTGCTGGCCGGTACGCACCGGGAAGCCGCGCCGGCGGAGTTGCGGGTGGTGGCGGGAACCGAGGTGCGGCGGGTCATGGCGTTCACGGACCTGCTGGAGTTCCTGAACGTCTACAGCACGATGGAGGAGGCGCTCACGGACGCGGGTTGACGCGCACCCAGCGGCGGGCGCCGGACCGCCCGCCCGCGGCGGCCACGCAACGCCGGCAGGGCACGATCCGGTGCGCCGAGGTGTCGGCGAGCCACAGCGTGTCGATCCAGAGCACGTGGGGGAAGCGGCCCAGGCGGGCGCGGTGCAGGGAGAGGCCGCAGAGGGTCTGGTTCGTGCCGGGCAGCCAGGCGTGGGCGTCCGCGCCCGGCTGGCGCACGCCGTCCTCGTCGGTCCAGGTGCTGGAAGCCGCCGTGGCGGGCGGCGCTTTCGTCGCCATCCGCTGGAGCTACCCGCGGTGGGTGCGGATCAACCGCCGCCCGCGCGGACGCCGACGGCGGCGGCACCGGCGCACGTCCTCCGCACCGCCGCCTTGGCTTGCCGCGCGTTCTTCGCCCACCACCGGCGGATCAACCGCCCACCGCGGCCGGCTCAGACGCCGACCACCTCGGGCACCTCCGCCTGCGCCTGCGGCTCCGCGGCCGGCGCGACCTCCGCGTCGAACCGGCTGAACTCGAACCGCACGTCGCTGCGGTCGGGGCCGCACGGGACGGCCGTGATGATCCCCGCGGTGTCCACCGCCGCCAGCTGGGCCAGCAGCCGCGCCAGGCGGTCCGGCGCGCCGGCCACCTCCTGGTCCGTCTGCACCAGCGTGCGGTGCAGGTTGGTCACCCCCCAGCCGTCGGCGCTCCCGCTGCCCGTCGGCACCGGCAGCGCCACCGTCAGCAGCCAGCGGCCCGGCTTGCCGGACAGCGACGGGGTGCGGTGGTTGGAGATCCCGATGACCTGATCGGCCCGGACCAGCCCGTCGCCAGGGGTGCGGATCCAGACGTTCTCCAGCGCCATCCTCAATCCTCCCGTTCGGTCTCCGTGAACTCCATCTGCTCGCCCAGCCTGCGCCGCAGATCCGCGTTCTCGGCACGCGACGCGGCCAGCTCGTCCTCCAGCCGGACGATCCGCTCCGCGGCCGCCAGGGTCATCCCGTCGTCGAACAGCTCGCGGACCCGCGCGGCCAGGCGCAGCTGGCGGCGCGAATAGCGGCGGTGGCCGCCGGACGAGCGGTGCGCCTGGACGACCTCGGCGGCGTCGAGGCTGCGCAGGAACGCGGGCTGCACGTCCAGCGCGTCTGCCGCCTGCCCCATCGTCCAGGCGGGGTAGTCCTCGTCATCCAGCTTGTCTACAGCCACCTGCCGAGTCTATCTGCTTCGATCAATTGACTCAATCTCCAGTCTTGACTATAGATATTCGCGGGAGGTGAGAGCAGGTGTTCCCGAACCCGGGTCTCGACCCGCAGAGCAAACCGGCGCGGGGCCTGCGCCGGTACATCGGACTGGTCGAGGAGGAACTCGGCCTGAGCGGGCACGGCTCTTTCGTGCAACTGGACGCGCCGCTGAGCGCCTACCTCGCGATCGACGGGCACGTGCCCGCGTTCCCGGACCGCGACGTGGCCCTGCTGTGGGACGAGCGCTACGGCTGGTCCCTGGCGGTGGAGGCCCGCTGCGGCGAGGATCTGCTGGTGCTGGCCTACCTGGGCGACCAGGTGGCGCCCGCGCCGCGGGTGGTGGCCGCCTTCGTGCGCCGCGCGCTGGCCGGTGAGGCGGTGGGCACGCCGGAACCGGAGGCGCTCGCGGCGCCCGATCTGCACGACGAGCTGGGCGCGTACGCGCCGGTGGCCGAGGAGCTGCTCGCCGCGGGCTAGGTTCTGTTTCCCAAGCGGCGGAGCCGCTTGCGCCGACGTGGTGAATTGGCGTTCATGAGGAGGCGATCCCACAGCCAGGGGCCGCCTTGACCGAGACCGCCACGCAAGCCACTTCCGAAACACGGGCTAGCTCCGGCATGTGGGACGACCGCCGTCCGCCCGGGGTCCGGTGCCAGAATCGTGATCACGGACCCCGGGAGGACGCGTGTCACGACCGCTGCGGAAGCTGGGCTTCCTCACCATCGGCCTGTTCGAGGAGGCCGACCCGCGCGCCGGCCACGAGAGCACGCTGGACATCATCGAGCTGGGCGAGCAGCTCGGCTTCGACAGCGCCTGGGTGCGGCACCGGCACCTGCAGTTCGGCATCTCCTCGCCGGTCGCGGTCCTCGCGGCCGCCTCGCAGCGCACGCGTCGCATCGAGCTGGGCACCGCGGTCATCCCGATGGGCTGGGAGAACCCGCTCCGCCTCGCCGAGGACCTCGCCACCGTCGACATCCTCTCCGGCGGCCGCCTCAACCCCGGCCTGTCGGTCGGCCCGCCGATGCACTGGGACCAGGTCAAGGACGCGCTCTACCCGGACACCGCGGACGCCGAGGACTTCAGCCACCAGCGCGTCCGCCGCCTCCTGGACGCGGTCCGCGGCGAGCCCGTCACCGGCTTCCGCGGCACCGAGGGCTTCGAGGTCTTCTCCGACCGCGTCCAGCCGCACTCCCCCGGCCTGGGCCGCCGCCTCTGGTACGGCGCGGGCAGCCTCGGCTCGGCGCGCTGGGCGGGCGAGAACGGGATGAACCTGCTGACCAGCAGCGTCGTCAAGGCCGAGGAGTCGGAGGACTTCGCCGAGATCCAGCTCTCCCACATCCGGATCTTCCGCGCCCACCACCCGGACGGCGACCGCGCCCGCGTGTCGCAGGGCCTGGTGGTCATCCCGACCGACTCGGCCACCGCCGAACAGCGCGCGAAGTACGCCGAGTACGCGGCCAAGCGCACGCCGCGGACCACCGCTCCGCAGGGCCGGGCGCGGATGATGTTCGCCCCCGACCTGGTCGGCACGTCCGCCGAGATCGCCGAACGGCTGCACGCGCACGCCGCGTTCCGGGAGGTCGACGAGGTCGCCTTCGCGCTGCCGTTCACCTTCGAGCACGCCGACTACGTGCAGATCCTGACCGACATCGCGACCAAGCTCGGGCCGGAACTCGGCTGGTCCGCGTGACAGGCCTTCACGCGCCGGTGAGCTGAGCCTGCGCGATCCGGCGGAACTCGGCGACGAGACGGCTCCGGTCGTCCGCGCGGGTGGCCAGCACGACGTGGCTCGGTTCGACGTCCTCCAGCGGGACCGTGGTGAGGTCCGCGCGCAGGCCCGTCAGCCCGGCGCCGGCCGGCACGATGGCGATGGCCTCGCCGCCCGCGACCAGCTCGACCTTGTCCTCGACCGCGCCGATCACCGGCCCGTCCGGAGCCGGCCTGCCGCCGGGCCGCGGGTCGACCCGCCAGAACGCGTTCCACTCCGCGTCACCCGGCACGCGCGGCAGCGGTTCGTCGGCGATGTCGTCGAGCCGCACCGACTCCTTGCCCGCCAGGCGGTGGTCGCGCGGCAGCAACACCACCCGCGGCTCGTCGTGGAGGACGGTCACCCGCAGCCCGCCGGTCGGGAACGGCAGCCGCGCCACGGCCGCGTCCACCCGGTGGTCGAGCAGCGCCGCGGGCACCTCGTGGAAGCCCACGTGCCGGGTGCGCACCTCCGCGTCCGGGTGACGGCGCCGCATCTCACGCACGGCCGGCGTGACCAGGATGTTCACGGCGTGCCCGATGGTGATCCGGCCGGGCCGGGCGGCGGCGCGGGTGCGGCCGGCGGCCTGGGCGGCCGAGCGCAGCAGGTCCTTCGCCAGCGGCAGGAAGACCTCGCCTGCCTCGGTGAGCCGGGTGCCGCGCGGGCCGCGGTCCAGCAGGCGGGCGCCCAGCTGCCGTTCGAGGCCGCGGATCTGGCGGCTCAGCGAGGGCTGGGTGACGTGCAGGTCCGCCGCGGCGCGGCCGAAGTGGCCGTGCTCGGCCACGGCCACGAAGTACCGCACCAGTCGCAGGTCCAGGTCGGCGTGCTCGGCCATCGTCCCAAGCTACCTGCGGTGATGCCCGGAACGCATCGCCGGATGCGGAACAGGCGTTGGACCGGCCGGGAGCGGCGGCAGCACGGTGGGAGCAACGGTCACCTGTTCGCAAGGAGTGGTTTTCGTGGAGATCCCATCGCTGGGCCGGGTCGGGGTGTACCTGCCGGTCCCGTTCACCGATCCGCCCGCGCCGCGCGAGCTGCCCGCGGCCGCCGCCCGGCTGGCGGACGCCGGCTACGGCACGATCTGGACCAACGAGTTCCCCGGCAAGGACGCGCTGGTGCAACTGGCCGTGCTGCTGGAGGCCACCGAGCGGGTCGTGTTCGGCACCGGGGTGGCCAACATCTGGACCCGGGACGCGCGGACGGCCGCGGCCGCCGCGGAGTTCCTGCACCGGGCCCACCCCGGGCGGCTCGTGCTCGGGCTGGGCGTCGGCTACCCGCAGCAGGCGGCCGAGACCGGCCGCGAGTACGGCGACCCGCTGACCACGATGCGCGACTACGTGGACCGGATGGGCCCCGCGGAGTACCCGCGCATCCTGGGCGCCAACGGGCCGAAGATGCTGGCGCTGGCCGGGGAGGTCGCCGACGGCGCGATGCCCGCCATGCTGCCGCCCGAGGCGACCGTGCTGGCCCGGCGCGTGCTCGGGCCGGGCAAGCTGCTGGTCGCCGCGCTGGCCGTGATGCCCGGCGCGAGCCGTGCGGAAGCCGTCGCGCGGGTGACGGGCACGCTCGGGCAGCCGTGGTTCGCCCGCGCCGTCGCCCGGGCGGGCTATCCCGCGGACGCCGGCCGGCTGGTGGACGCGGTCGTGGCCTACGGCGAACCGGACGCGATCGCGGTGAAGGTGCGCGAACACCTGACCGCCGGGGCGGACCACGTCGTGCTGCTGCCCCAGTCCGGGAGCGACTTCGCCACCGACGTGGAGGTGCTGGCGCGCCTCGCGCCGGCGGCCGGTCAGCCCGTCTGATCGCGGGCGCACCCGTCGTCCGCCGGGGAGCCGTCGTCGGCGTGGACGGCTTCCCGCACCCGCAGTTTCATCCGCGACCTCGACTCGACGACGGTCTTCACCGCGACCACGTCCCGGCACCGCCGGCACGGCTCCTCCCGCCGCTCGAAGACCACCGCCACGCCGTCGATCGAAACCCGGGCCGCGTGGACACGGCTATCCGTTTCCGGCACGAATTCCATCCGCTTGCGGCAGGAGGCACACTGGTGGGTTCCGGCAAGGAGGTCTGCCGTGGGCAACGGACACGTCACCTTCACCACCACCGATCCGGACGAGGCGCGGGACACGCTCACCCGGCTGTACCTGCCCCTCGAACTGCTGCCGGAGCGGGGCGAACTGGCGATGCGGCTGGACGCGACCGCGCACACCGCGCTCACCATCGGGCTGATCAGCTTCGGGCCGCGGATCCGCGTGCGGAGCCCGCCGAACGCGCACTACCACGTCGTGCTCCCGCTGGCCGGGCGGGCGCGTTACTGCTCGGGCGGTGGGCCGGCGGTAGTCAGCGAGCCCGGCACGGCGACGGTATTCGCGCCCGAGGCGCCTGCGGAGCTGGACTGGGCACCCGCGACCGAGCAGCTGTGCGTGATGCTCGACGGGCGGGAGGTCGAGCGCGAACTGCGGCAGCTGCTCGGCCGCGACCCCGGCCCGCGGCTGACCTTCGCCGCACGGATGGACCTGAGCCGCGGCCCGGCGCGCACCTGGGTCGAGGCGCTCATGCTGCTGACCAGGGCCGCCCGGCAGGACAGCGAGCTGCTAACCCACCCGCTCGCGGCGCGCCGGCTGGAGCAGATCGTGCTCGACGCGCTGCTGACCGGGCAGCCGCACAACTACAGCGACCAGCTGACCACCGGCGCCGCGTCGCCCGGCCGGTCGGCGGTGCGCTGCGCGGTGGACCTGGTGCAGGCGTACCCGGACCGGGAGTGGACCACGGGGCGGCTCGCCGCCGCGGTGTCGGTGTCGGCGCGGGCGCTGACCAACGGGTTCCGCGCCGAGACCGGGATGACGCCGATGGCGTACCTGCAGAACGTGCGGCTGGACCGGGCGCACCAGGACCTGCTGGACACGGACCCGTCCCGGACGACCGTCACGCACGTCGCGGGACGCTGGGGATTCACCCACCTCAGCCGGTTCGCGGCCGCCTACCGCGCCCGGTACGAGGAGCCACCGTCACTCACGCTGCGGCGCCGCACGCGGTGAGTGGCCCTTCGGACGGCGGCCAGGCCGGCGGCTTCCCACTCCGAAGCCACCCGCGCCGGACCGTCGCGATCATCGGCGCCGCTGATGGCGCCCCTCAGCACAAGTGATTTCCCCTTCCGCCGGGCAGCACCGAGACTTCCACGACAGTGGTGCCGGTCAGCGGAGACCGGCACGCGAGTCCCCCGGAGAAGCCCGTGCCGGACCGTGTCCTGCCCTCCTCGCCCGGCCCCGCCGGCGGCAACGCCCCAAGCCCCACCACCGACAAGACCCCACGCCTCACCACCGACAAGGCCGCAGGCCCCACCACCGACAACGCCCCAAACCCCACCACCGACAACGCCCCAAACCCCACCGCCGACAACGCCCCAAGCCCCACCATCGGCAACGCCCCAAGCCCCACCACCGACAACGCCCCAAACCCCACCATCGGCAACGCCCCAAGCCCCACCACCGACAACGCCCCAAACCCCACCACCGACAACGCCCCAAACCCCGCCGCCGGGATCGCCCTCGACCCCGCCACCGGGCGGCCCGCCGGCCGCGCCCAAGCTCTCGTCCTGCTGTTCGCCAGCTGCCTGTCCGTCCTGGGCTCGGTGCTGCTCGCGCCCGTGCTGCCCAGCATCCAGCAGGCGTTCGCCGGCACGCCCGGCGTCGCGGCGCTCACCCCGGTCCTGCTGACCGTGCCCGCGCTCGTCATCGGTCTCACCGCGACCGTCGCCGGGCGGATCGTGGATCGCTTGGGCCGCAAGCGTCTCCTGGTCGGCGCGCTCGTCGTCTACGCGGTCGTCGGCACCGCGCCGCTGTGGCTGGACTCGCTGCACCTCATCCTGGTCAGCCGGATTCTCGTCGGCCTGACCGAGGCCGCGATCATGACCTGCTGCACCACGCTGCTCGCCGACTACTTCGCCGGCCCGCTCCGCAACCGCTACTTCGGGCTGCAGACCGTGTTCACCACCGTGGCCGCGACCGTCTTCCTCGCCGTCGGCGGCCTGCTCGGCGCGCACAGCTGGCGGACCCCGTTCTGGCTGTACGCGGTGAGCCTGCCGTTGGCGTTCCTCGCCGCGCGCCACATCTGGCAGCCCCGGCGGACCACCGCCGCCGCGCTGCCGCCGCTGCCGTGGCGTCGCCTGCTCACGCCGGTCGGGGTCACGCTCATCGGCGGCCTGGTGTTCTACGTGCTGATCGTCGAGCTGTCCTACGTGCTCGACGGGATCGGCGTGAAGTCCAGCAGCACCATCGGTTTCGTGAGCGCGATCGCCTCGCTCGCCACGGCCGTCGCGGCGTGGTCGTTCGCGAAGGTGGCGCGGTTCGGGCCGCGGGTGACCATCCCGGCCGCCTTCGTCCTTTCCGGACTCGGCGTCCTCGGGCTGGGCCTGGCCCA
Source organism: Amycolatopsis sp. NPDC006131 (assembly GCF_040614175.1). Classification (NCBI taxonomy): domain Bacteria; kingdom Bacillati; phylum Actinomycetota; class Actinomycetes; order Pseudonocardiales; family Pseudonocardiaceae; genus Amycolatopsis; species Amycolatopsis sp. NPDC006131. Next base: position 34,404 of record NZ_JBEXTX010000019.1, on the reverse strand, counting down.
GTCGCTGCCCGTCGCGGTCGCCGGCGCCGTGGTGGCCGGGCTGGGCAACGGTTTGCTGCTGCCCGCGCTGCTCACTTGGGCGCTGGGATCGCTGACGTTCGAGCAGCGCGGCCGTGGCACCGGGGTGTGGACCTCGGCGATGTTCATCGGCCAGTTCGTCTGCCCGCTGGTGGTTCTGGGACTTTCGGGTGTCCTCACCGGACTGTCCTCGGCGCTGCTGGTGGTCGGCGCGGTCGCGGTGCTCGTCGCGGGCGGGACGCGGTTCATCCGCGCGTGACCGCGTCCGCGCCGAGCCGGATCTCCCGGTCCGCGCGGGACACCACGGCCGGGTCGTGGCTGGCGATCAGCACCGCCGCGCCCCGGTCCGCCGCGGCCCGCAGCAGGCCGAGCACGAGATCGGCCCGGCGGTGGTCCTGGTGCGAAGTGGGCTCGTCGGCGATCACCAGCGCCGGGGAGGCGACCAGCGCCCTGGCCACCGCCACCCGCTGCTGCTCGCCGCGGGACACCTCGCCGGGACGCCGCTCGGCGAGGTGCCCCAGCTCCAGCGCCTCCAGCAGCTCCGCGCCACCGGGACCGCCGCGGGCCAGCGCGAGGTTGTCGGCGAGCGTCAGCTCCTCGAACAGGCTGATCGACTGCGGCACGAAACCCAGGTCCTGCCAGGACATCCGCTCCACCGGCAGGTCCGGCAGCGGCGGGTGCGGCACCACCTCGCCGCCGTCCGGGGTCTCCCAGCCGCCGGCGATCATCAGCAGCGTGCTCTTGCCCGACCCGGACGGCCCGGTCAGCACGACCAGCTCCCCCGCCACGAGTTCGACGTCGACGGGCCGCAGCGCCGGCGTGCCGCCGTAGCTCTTGTGCACCCCGCGCAGGCTCAGCACGAGACCTCCCCCAGCCTGCCGTCCACCAGCTCCACCACCCGGTCCGCCACCCGGCTCACCTCCGGATCGTGCGTGGCGAGCAGGATCGCCTGCCCGCGGTCGGCCAGTAGCCGCAACGCTTCCACGACCCGCCCGGCCGAGTCGCGGTCCAGCTGCGCGGTCGGCTCGTCGGCGATCACCACCGCCGGTTCGCCTGCCGCGGCGAAGGCCAGCGCGACCCGCTGCTGCTCGCCACCGGACAGCCGCCGGGGCACGTGTCCGGTGCGGTGCCCCAAACCCAGCACCCCGACCAGCTCGGCGCTCGTGTCCCGGCCACGCAGGCGAGCCGCGAGCGCCAGGTGCTCGGCGACGGTGAGGTAGTCGAGCAGGTTGTCCGCCGGGTCCTGGAACACGTAGCCCACCCGGGTGCGGCGCACCGCCCGGCGAGCCCACGCGGACAACGCGGTGACCTCGGTGCCGTCGATCCACACGCGACCGTCCTCCGGCCGTTCCAGGCAGGCCAGGATCTTCAGCAGCGTCGACTTGCCGGAGCCGGAGGGCCCGACCACCGCCGTGATCGCCCCGCGCGGCACCGTCAGCGCCACGCCGGACAAGGCGTGCACGGTCTCGCCCCGCGTCGGGTAGTCGTACGCGACGCCTTCGCACCACAACGCCCGGTCATCGCGCGTCACGCAGCACCTCCGCCGGCCGGGCGCGGGACACCGCGCGTTGTGCCGCGCCTGCAGCGAGCGCGGTGGTGACGGCCGCCGCGGCCGCCAGCCCGGCGGCCAGCCCCCACGGCGGGCTCAGCAGCGTGCCGGGCAGGGTCGAGGGGTTGACGTCGAAGGCCCTGGCGGTGAGGCCGACCGCCACCACGGCGAGCACGAGTCCCGCGGCGAACCCGGCCAGCAGCAGCCCGCCCACCTCGAAGCACAGCGCGCGCCAGTGATCGGCCGGTGTCACCGACATCCGTCGCAAGAGGACATACGCGCTGCGCCGCGCGCGGGCCTTCGCCGTCAGGTAGAGCAGCAACCCGACCACGATGATGGCCCCGCACAGCAGCGACACCGCCGCGAGGAAGCCGAACGTGTAGGTGATCGGCGAGTACACCCCGGCCGCGGTCACGTTCGCCGCCTCCGCGTAGGTGCGCACCGGCAGCCCGGACGCCTCGGCCAGGATCTCGTCCGGGTCCCCGCGCACCCACAGTTGCGGCCGGGTCACCAGCCCGAGCCCGTCCAGGACGTCCTGGCGCACCACGAGCAGCGGGTTGCCCGACTTCTTGCCCGGCAGCTGCGGAACCGCCACCACGCTCAGCGGCACGCTCCGCCCGCCGATGTCCACTGTGGACATGCCGTGCGCGCGGTTCAGACCGGCCAGCAACGCGACCGGCTCGCCGCGCGCGAGCCGTCCGAGCAGCTCGTCCAGCGACGGGCCGGGCAGCGCGGGGTCCCAGAACGCGGCCCGGCCGAACGTCGCCGGGTCGACACCGAGCACCTCGACCGTGCTGCCTGCGACGCGGGCGTTTCCGTAGGCGGACACCAGGCTCGCCCGGTCCGCGAGCGCGGGCGGCACCGGCGCGCGGGTCTCCAGCGAGAACACCACGTCCGTGCCGACGATCAGCTGGCCCTCCGCGTGCAGGGTGCGGTCCACCGAGCCGGTCACCGACGCCCCGTACACGGCGAGCGCGACCGGCACCGCGGTCGCGCCGGTCAGCACGGCCGCCGCCACCGGCCCGGCCAGCACGCGGCGGCTGGCCAGGAACCAGCCGGGGCGTTGCGGACCACCCCGCGCCCGTGCCCGGGACAGCAGCCACCGCACGGCCCGCGCCGCCGCGATCGCGAGGGCGATCACCAGCAGGATTGGCGCCACCACCAGCCGGGGCGGCACGCGCGCCACGGTGCCGGCCGCTCCGCCCGACCCCGCCTGGACGTCGTCGCCGAGCAGGAACCAGCTCGCCACTGCCGCCGCCAGCGGCAGGAGTTCCCACGGCACCCACCGTGCGCCGCGTGCCCGCACCGGCGGCACGTCGAACAGGTGCGCCGCCCGCCGCGCGGCGACCAGCGCGACCGCGCCGAGCGTCACTCCGAACGCGCCGGCGACCGCCCAGATCGAGCCGTGCACGGCGGCCGGCGTGAACAGGCCGCTCGGCCCCGCCGAGGCGACCAGGGCCCGCGCCGCGAACCAGCCGCCGGCCACCCCGGCGGCGACGACGAGCGCGACTTCGAGCACGGCCTTCCCGGCGAGCGCGGCCGGGCCGACGCCGCGCGCGGACAACACGGTCAGCTCGGCCCGGCGCCGGTCCACCCAGAACCCGCCCGCCGCCCCGGCCACGACGAGCCCGGCGAGCGTGGCGGCCGCGGCGAGGGGCACGACCGTGCCGGTGAGCGCGCGGACGACGAGGTTCGCGCGGTCGGTCATCGCGGGCAGGTTCGAGACGAACTGGACTCGGTCCGGGTACCGGTCCACGGCCTGGTTGGTGTCGTCGCGCAGCCGTTGCAGGCCGTCCAGGACGGGCACGGCGTTCGCGGTGGTGAGGCCGTCCGCGTCGAGCGGCAGTTCGATCGTGGTGCCGATCTGGACTCCGCTGCCTCCCGCCGCGCCGAGGAAGTCCTCCCGCGACAGGAGCGCGAGCGGGTAGATCGGGGTCTCGCCGAGCGGTTTGCCGCGGTACAGCTCGGCGAGGCTGCACCAGTACGGCTGGTCGGGGTCGGACCGCAGGTCCCGGTACACCGCCGCGACGGGGAGCGTGACGGTGCGGCCGGCCGTGGTGACCGGGACGCGGTCACCGGCGCGGATCCCCTTCTCCGCGGCGAACCCGTCGGGCAGCCAGACGCCGGGGCCGCTGCCGCCGTCGAGGACGCGCACATGGTCGGCGAACCCGGTGCGGGCGACCAGGTTCACCTTGTTGCGGCCCAGCTCGCCCTGCTGCAAGAGAGTGGTCACGGGTGCGGACAGCCGTGGCACGCGGCCGCCTTCGGTGGTGAGTGCCCGCTCGCGCGCGTCGAGGAGTGCCGGATTGTCCAGGCGCAGGGCCGAACTCACGTGCGCGCCAGTGTAGGCCGGGCAGGCGTCGGCGACCTGGCTCTGCAGGGCGGCGTTGCCCGCGGCGGACAGGAACAACGCGGCGGCGGCCGCGGGCAGCGCGACGAGGAACGCCGCAGCCGCCACGGCCACCGCGACGGACGGCCGGCGCAGCAGCATCCACGGCGCGCGCGACCACGGCGACGGCAACCCCCAGTGGTTCACCAGCGCAGTCTCGCACGGCGGGCGGGCCTGGTCGATCAAGTATTCTGGCGCGGGTGCGTGTCGAGATCGTCGCGCTCGTCGTGTCGCCGGTCCACGCCTACGAGGGCCGCCCGGCCGACGGGCCCCGCCCCGAGCCGGGTGCGGTGGCGCGCGAGTCGGTGACCGTGCGCGCCGGGCTGGGGCTGGTCGGGGACAGGTACTTCAACCACCCGGCGCATCGCGAGGCGGCGGTGACCGTGTTCGCGGCCGAGGCGCTCGACGCCCTCGGCTTGACGTCGCCCGATCCGGTGCGGGCCCGGCGGAACATCGTGTTGCGTGGCTTCGAAGTCGACACGCTCGCCCGCACGCGGACGACGCCCGGAGCGATGTTCAGCCTCGACAGCGGCGCGGGTCCCGTGCGGTTCCAGGCACACCGCCCCGCGCACCCGTGTGCGTGGATGGACGTCGCGTTCGCGCCCGGCGCTTTCCGCGGTTTGCGCGGCCACGGCGGGGTCCGGTGCGTCCCCTTGGACGACGGCGTTCTTCGGGTGGGTGCGGCCGAACTGCTGATTTTGACGGAGCGACCGGAATCGGCGTGATGGGTGAGGACGGGCTGTCCGTGTAGTGCTGCACGTCGCACGTTGCACGTCGCCTGAGCCGTCGCACACCCGTTGTATACAACGTGCATGGCGCGCGCGGCACCGCCCACGGCAGCGGCGCTTCAGGCCGCTCCGCGCGCCCCGGAACCTCCGCGCCACGCGCCCGCTCGGCAGCACCCGCCCCCCGGCACCGCCCCACCGGGCCGCGATACACAGCGCCCACATGCGCGCCCTCCTTGCGGCGACTCGCAGCGGCAGTCCACGGGCCGTAGCCCTCCGGCGACACCACCCACCCGACGACGGCGCAGCACCAAGCCGCGAATCGTGGCACCCCACCTCGGACCGAGCTCTCAGCGCCCGCTCTGCGAGCCACGGAACCTCCGCACCACGGCGCCCGATCGGCGGCGCGCTCCGCGCCGCAGCCCACCGCGCCCCGATACGCAACGCCCACCCGCGCGCCCTACGCCCCGCCTTGCGACAACTCACAGCGCCCGCCCACGGGCCGTAGCACCACCCACCCGGCGGCACCACCCACCCGGCGGGCACCACCCATCCGGCGGCACCACCCACCCGGCCGCGACACGCGCCACCCACCTGCCCGTGCGATCCCGACGTCGCGGCGCCAGCCCCCGGACCGGCACCACCCACCCGGCTGCCCAGCGCCGGCCGCAGATCGTGGCACCGCCCGCCTCACACCGGCTCGCATCGCCCCGTTCCGCGCCGCGGCACCACCCACCCGGCCGCGCATGACATCAATCTGCGGGCGGCAGCTTGCAGCGCCCTGCCCGCCGGCTCTGGCCTCCCACCTGCCACCTCCGCCTGGGCGGCGGCACCTTCCCGCCCCCGCTGGTGCCACTACACACCGCAGGCAAACCCCACCCGCCGGTCATCCAGCTCCCGGGCGGCACTTGCGCCATCCCTCGTGGACCGGGCACTTCCGGCACACCGAGCGGTCACACAGGCGGCACAGCTCGGCCAGGGTCTGCTCGCTGCGGGCCTCCGGGCCGAGCAGCGCCTCGGCCACCGCGGCGAGCTGCGCGCGTTGCTCGCCGGACAGGCGCTCCACCAGGCGGTCGAGCACGGCCTGCCGCGCAGCCAGCGCATCCGCCGCCCGGCGTTCGCCCTCCGGGGTGAGCCCCAGCGGGCGCCTGCGACCTTCGCTCTCGCGCGTGATCCAGCCTTGCTCGGTCAGCCGCCGGACCAGGTGCGCCGTGCCGGGCTGGGAGATGTGCAGGACCCCCGCGAGCCAGTCCGCCGTCCGGCCCGGCTGGTCCTTGATGGCGATCAGCGCCTCCCCCAGCGCTCCACCGGCGCCGACAGCCTCGGTGACCGCGTCCCGCACCGCGCCGGCCACCAGCAGCGACATCGCGCCGAGCAGGTTTGCGCTCCGCTGTTCCGGCTCATTCATAAGTTATGAATGTACGCGCCCTGGTTCTGATCGGCTGCCTGAACCTCGCCCAGCTGCCCATCGCGATGCGGCCGCTGCTGGTGACGCTGACCGGCGTCGAGGCCACCGGCAGCTTCACCGCCGCGGGCCTGGCGGGCGCGGCGGCGGCCATCGGCACCGCGGTCGCCGCTCCCCTGTGGGCTCGCGCGCTGCCGGTCTCGGGCGACCGGCGGGTCCTCGTGCTGTCCGGCGCGTTGTTCACCGCATCCCAGCTCGCGCTCGCCGGCACCCACGGGCCGGCCCTGTTCACCGGGCTCGCCGCGGCCTCGGGACTGGCCACCCCGCCGGTGTCGGCGAGCCTGCGCGCCATGCTCCCCCGCCTCGCGAGACCGCAGCTGACCAGGGCGTACGCGGTCAACTCGGTCGCGCTGGAAACGATTTACATCGGCGGGCCGCTGTGGGTGAGCGGCTGGGCGGCACTGGCCGGGCCGACGGCGGCGCTGTCCGTCACGACGCTGGCCGGCGTCGCGGGGCTGGTCGTCGGGGTCGTGCTGGTGCCCGTGTTCGAGCGTGCCCGGCCGCGGCGCGGTGGTCTGTTGAGCGACCCCGCCGTGCACTCGCTCGGCGCGGCCTACCTCGCCTACTGGGTGTGCATGGGGTCGATGTGGGTGCTGGTGCCGGCATTCGCCGAGCACGAGGGTGCCGCCGGGCAGTCGGGGTTGCTGGTCGCGGTGTGGTCGGCGGGCAGCCTCGCGGGCGGGGTGGCGCTGGCGGCCCGGCCGCCGCGTAGTGCTCAGCGGAACACCTACACCGCGCTGCTGGGTGCTCTCGCTCTGACGTCGCTCCCGCTGGCGTTGCCGGGCAGTGTCGGGGTGATGGCCGTCGTGATCGCCGTGTTCGGGCTGGCGCTGGCGCCGTGGCTCGCGGTGCACGACCAGCTCGTGGCGGGCGTCGGCGAGGACCGCAGCGGCGAGCTGTACGGCTGGCTGACCACGCTGGGCCAGATCGGCAGCGCGGCGGGCTCCGCGCTGGCCGGGCCGGTCGGCGACCGCTACGGCGGCGGCCCGGCGTTCCTCCTGGTCAGCGGGGCGCTGGTGATCGCGCTGGCGGTGGCCGCGACGAGGCGGCGCACCCTGCCGGACGTGGGCGCCTTGCGGTGAGCGGGAGCTGACGGAGGCGCCGCGCGAAGTCGCCCGGGCCGCCGCCGAGCGGGCCCGAGCCACGGGACGGCACGCGCCCAGCACCCCCGGGCACAGCCGAAACCCTGGCTACAGGGGTGGTCCAGCCGAGCACTCGGCGCGGGCGGCGCGAGCCGGGCGGGCGGCGCGAGCGGGGCCGGCGGCGCGAGCGGCGCGGGCGGCGCAGCAGGCGCGGGCCGGGCGGCGCGGCAGGCGCGGCAGGCTCGGGCGGGCCCGGCGGCGCGAGCCGGACCGGCGGCGCGAGCGGCGCGAACGGCGCGAGCGAGGCGGGCGGCTCGGGAGGCGCCAGCCGAGCAGGCAGCGCCACCGAGCAGGCAGCGCCACCGAGCAGGCAGCGCCACCGAGCAGGCAGCGCCACCGAGCAGGCAGCGCCAGCCGGGCAGGCAGCGCCAGCCGGGCAGGCAGCGCCAGCCGGGCAGGCGGCGCGAGCCGAGCAGGCGCGGCGCGGCAGGCGCGCGGAGCGTCAGACCTTCCGGCCGACCCCGGCCCACACCACCGAGTCGTTGGGCTCGTCGAACTCGATCTGGGGCGCGTTTTCGCCGTTCTCCTCCGGGTGCCAGAGCGGCGTCCAGGTCGCGCCGGGCTCCACCATCTCCAGGTCGCCGAACAGCGCTTCGATCTCCCGGCGCGGCCGCCAGATCACCGGCGTCGCCGTGGCGTCGTACATCTTGCCGAACTCGGCCATCTCCTTGGCGCGGCTCTCCGGCACCCCGTCGGCCGTGCCGTGCGACAGCACCAGGTACGAGCCGGGCGCGAGCAGCTCCCGGTAGCGCGCCACCGCTGCCGGGCCGATGTCCGTGCCGTCCGGGCCGGGCTGGGTGACGTGCAGGACCGCGATCAGCATCAGCGCGACCGGCTGCGAGAAGTCGACGACGCCCTTGTCGGCGATCTTGTTCCACAGCAGGTCCGGGTCGCGCAGGTCGGCCTGGATCACCGCGTGCCGCTCGAGGTCGCCCTCCTTCTCCAGCAGCATCTGCGAGTGCGCGACGGCCACCGGCTCGTTGTCGATGTAGACCACGCGCGTGGTGGTGTCCAGCTCGTCGGCGACCTGGTGCGTGCTGCCCATCGTGGGCACGCCCGAACCGATGTCGATGAACTGCCGGACGCCCTGCTTGACCAGGTACCGCACGGCCCGGTGCAGGAACAGCCGGTTCGACTTCGCCGCGGGGCGCACGAACGGGAACCGCTCCAGCGCCTTCTCCGCGAACACGCGGTCGACCGCGTAGTTGGCCTTGCCACCGAGGTAGTAGTCGTACACCCGGGCCACGTTCGGGTGGTCCAGGTCGACGCCTTCCATCGGGAACTGCTCGAACCGGGACTTCGCCATTCCTGCCTGCTTTCCGCCTGCGGAGATCAACGGGGATAGCGCGAATACTAGCGGTCGCCGCGAAGGCCCGGCGGGGAACCGCCCATCCCAACCGATGCGCGCCGATTCCGCAGGTCGCGCCCGCCGCGGGACTCCCCCGTTCAGGTGGTCCCACTGCGCCGTCTCCCCGCAGGCGCTGCGCCCGGCGCACTCCACCGCGAGCAGGGCGCGGCGGGGCCGTCAGCGGCCCCCGACTGATATGGAAAGCGCTTTCCAGGAGGACCCGCGCGAGCGCGGGCCATCTGTCCAGTTTGGACAGATGGTTGCCCGTGGACCGAACTCCGCCGTACGTGCCCGGCGACCATGGACCATTCGGCGGACAGGACCCCGCTGTCCGGCACCGCGTTGTCAGCTGCCGAGGAAGGCGTCCAGTTCGTCGAGGAATTCCGGCCACGCGGGCTCGTGCTCGGTGAGGATGTGGTTGCGGCTGTCCAGGAAGCACAGCCTGCTGTCCGGGATCAGCGCGGCCAGCTCCTGCGCCTGCGCCTTCGGCACCCGCAGGTCGCCGCGCGAGTGCAGGATCAGCGTCGGGCAGCGCACGGACGGCGCGATCGCGGACACGTCGATGTGGGCGAAGACGTCCAGGAAGCGCACCACGTTGTCGTTGGAGGTGGTGGCGCGCTGCAGGTCGTTGAAGGCGTCCCACAGCTCGCGGCTCGCGTCCGGGAGGAACTGGCTCGCGAACACCTGGCGGAACGTCGGGTCGTCGTGCCGCCAGCCGATCCGGCCGAGGACGAGGTCGAGTTCGGCCTCCTCCTTCTCCTCCGGGGTGGCGGCGCGGGCGAACCGGCCGCGGCTGTAGGCGCCGGCGAGCACGAGCCGGGACACGCGCTCCGGGTGCCGCACGGCGTAGGCGATCGCGACCGCGCCGCCCTGCGAGATGCCCAGCAGCGGGAACCGGTCCAGCCCCACCCCGTCGACGACCAGCTCCAGGTCGTCGACCCAGTCGTCGAACCGGAACTCGCCGATGTCCCAGTCGGACAGGCCGCAGCCGCGCTCGTCGTAGCGCACCAGGGTGTGCCGCCGGGCGAGGCCGTCGAGCCAGTGCGCCCAGATCGGGCTCGTCCACTCCAGGTCGAGGTGGGTCAGCCAGTTGGCCGCTTTGACCAGCGGCGGCCCGCACCCGGACACGGCGTAGGCCACGCGGACGCCGTCCGGCGAGCGGCAGTAGCGGATCTGCTGCGGGGCGCGGGTGCGCGGCGGGACGCCGCCGTTCTCCCGGACGTCGGCGACGAAGCGGTAGCCGACGCCGTGCACGGTCGCGACGATGCGCTGCCGCTCGCCGCTGTCGCCGATCGCGCGGCGCAGCGCCTTGACCCGGCTGGTGAGGGCGGACTCGCTGACGTGCCGGTAGCCCCACACGGAGTCGAGCAGCTCGGTCTTGCCGACCACGCGGTCGCGGTGCCGGATCAGGTGCGTCAGCAGGGCGAACACCTGCGGCTCGACGTGGACCGGCTCCCCGCCGCGGCGCAGCTCGAACCGCTGGGGGTCGACCTCGCAGTCCTCGAACTCGTACACCACGGCCCCCTCGCCACGGAATCTCCACATCATCCCCACGATTCCGCCAAGTCACCAGACCCCCTGACGGGTCACCCTGAACCGGACACATCCGGCAGGAGGACGCCATGACCACCACCGAGACCCCGTACCTGCTCGGCAACGAGCCCGACGAGCTGCGCCGCCTGGAGGAGCAGGCCGCCGCGCTGGCGCCCGCGACCAGGGCGATCCTGGCGCTGGCCGGCATCGAGCCTGGCATGCGCGTGCTGGACCTGGGGACCGGCGCGGGGGACGTGGCCTTCGAGCTGTCCAGGGTGGTCGGGCCGTCCGGGTCCGTCGTCGGCATCGACCAGTCGTCGAAGGCGCTGCGCTGGGCGGCGAGCCGGTGCGAGGCGCAGGGGCTGCGCAACGTCTCGTTCGTGCACGACGACCTGCACGAGATGCGGCTGACCGGCCAGGTGGACGCCGTGGTCGGGCGGCTGGTGCTCCTGTACACGCCGGATCCGGCCGCGGTGCTGCGGAAGTTCGCCGGGTACGTGCGGCCGGGCGGCGTCGTGGTGTCGATGGAGTATGAGATGAGCGTCGCCGGGCTGCTGCCGGCCACGCCGCTGAGCGAGCGGGTGACGCACTGGATCATGGCGGCGTTCGCCCGGTCCGGCCTCGACCCGAGCCTCGGCGCGCGGCTGGGCGCGGTGTTCGCGGACGCGGGCCTGAGCGGCGCGACGGTGCTGGGGCTGCAGGCGTACCGGCCGCCGGGTGACCCGACCGGCAGCCGGATGGCGGCGGGCATCATCCGGACCCTGCTGCCCGTGCTGACGCGCACCGGGCTGGCCACGCCGGAGGAGGTCGGCATCGACACGCTCGGGCAGCGCTTCTTCGACGACCACGTGAACAGCGGGGCGACCTTCCGGCCGCCGACGCTGGTCGGGGCCTGGGCGCGGGTCGCGGGACGCTGACCGCCCGGGGCGACGGCCGCCGGGGGTGCCGGGTGCTGGGGGCAGCACCCGGCGCCCCTGGCGGCCGGCACATGTCGAGAAGCGGGCGAGGTGCCTCGACGTTCCGGGTGACAATGGCACCGCACCCGAGGAGGACGTCATGCCGGCACTGGACAAGGAGTTCGAGGCGACCCTGCTGAAGAGCGAGGCGAAGGGCGGCTGGACCTACGTCGTGATGCCCGGGTCCGCCGAGTACTTCGGCACGCGCGGGCTGGTGAAGATCCGCGGCACCATCGACGGCCACCCGTTCCGCAGCTCGTTCATGGCGCTGGGCGACGGCACGCACAAGCTGCCGGTGAAGGCCGACGTCCGCCGCGCGATCGGCAAGGACGCCGGCGACACCGTGCGGATCCGCCTCACCGAGCGGCTCGGCTGACCGGTTTGACGGCCCGCACGATCGCCGAGTGCATGCCGTCGGCGACCGGGTGGCTAGGCGTCACCTCGATGCCGGTGAAGCCGGCTGCGGCGAGGCCGGCCCGGTACTCGGCGAAGGTGAGCGCTCCGGCGATGCACTCCGTGTAGGAGCCGCGTTCCGCGCGCTCGGCGGGCGTCAGGTGGTCCTCGGCGACGACGTCGCTGATGCCGATCCGCCCGCCGGGGCGCAGCACGCGGAACACCTCCGCGAACACCGCGGGTTTGTCGACGGACAGGTTGACCACGCAGTTGGAGATGACGACGTCGACGCTGTCCGCGGGCAGCGGGACGGACTCGATGTGCCCCTTCCGGAACTCGACGTTGGCCGCGCCGGCGCGCTCCGCGTTGGCGGTGGCCAGCGCGAGCATCTCGTCGGTCATGTCGAGCCCGATCACCCGGCCGGACGGCCCGACCCGGCGGGCGGACAGCAGCACGTCGATCCCGCCGCCGGACCCCAGGTCCAGCACCGTCTCGCCGGCGTGGAGGTCGGCCACGGCGAGGGGGTTGCCGCAGCCGAGGCTCGCCAGGACCGCGTCCGCCGGGAGCGTGGCCCGGTCGGCGTCGTCGTACCCGCAGCCGCAGGATTCGCCGCAGCGTCCCCCGGTCACCGAAAGCGCTGCCGCGGCGTAGCGCTCCCGAACCTGTTCCCGCACGTCCTCGCGCATGCCGCCACGCTACCTCGATGGATGTCGAATTAGAAGGTTGTCGAATCAGGGCTGGCGAGAATCCGTCGGAACGTGGCACTCCAGCCACTACTGCGCGGGGGCGCGGGGACCTAGTTTCGGGTGCCATGATCGTCATCGCGCTGCTCATCGGCGCCGCCTACGTCGTGGTCAACTCCTTCATCCCGGAGGCGCACCGCCGCCCGTTCAACGCGGTGTTCGTCGCCGGCGCCGGCGCCGCCTACCTGAGCGGGGGCGGGCTCGGGATCTGGGAGTTCGCCTTCACCGCGGCCGCCACCTACGTCGCCTACCGCGGCCTGGAGTCGTGGACGTTCATCGGCATTGCCTGGCTGATGCACACCGCGTGGGACGTGGTGCACCACCTGCGCGGGGAGCCGATCGTGCCGTTCGCGGAGCACTCGTCGCTCGGGTGCGCGATCTGCGACCCGGTGATCGCGATCTGGTGCTTCGCCGGCGGCCGCCCGGTGCTCAGCGTGCTCCGGAACCGGCTGGTGCGGTCCTGACCCGGTGCTTCGTGTCCTTCCGGCGGGTCTGCACGAGCGCCATCAACGCGCAGCCGAAGAGCCAGGCCCCGTACGAGCCGAGCGGGACGCTCGCGTTGCGGGGCAAGGAATGCAGCACGAGTTCGGTGAGCACGATGACGAACGAGACGACGCAGCCCAGCGTGAGGCAGGTGATGGACGCCGGGCTGCGGGCGAGCAGCAGCCCGGCGCCGGCGAGCGACAGGGTCATGCCCGCGCCGTACAGGAGGGCCATGAGCGCCAGGGGGATCGGGTTGTCCGCCGCGGGGAGGAGCACCACCGCCGCGGCGAACCGCAGCAGGCACAGAAAGCCCGCGCCGAAGCCGAACACGACCGCGAAGACGGTCGAGACCCTGCTCGCGCCGTACGGTTTCGCCGCCACCGATACCTCCCTCTGGCCGGGGATCCGACGGTAGGTGGTGGGGTGGCGTCGTGGGTGGGCGCTGGCAGGAAGCGGTCAGGGGCGGTGGGTCGGGCGCCGCGCGGCCTTGCGGCGAGCATTCGGAGAACACAGGACGCTAGGCCCGCGGCAGCGCCGCGGCGGGGCGGGGCGGCGGCGCGGCAGCGCGGCAGCGGCCCGCGGCGGGGCGGCGGCGGGGCGGCGGCGTGGTAGCGCAGCAAATCCGGCGCAACGGCAGGCGGCGGCGCGGCAGCGGCACGGCAGCGGGGCGGCGGGCGGCAGCGCGGGCAGCGGCACGGCAGCGGCCCGCGGCGCGGTGCCGGGTTGCCGGCGGCGCCGGCGCGGCGGCACCACGGCGCGACGGCACCACGATGCGGTGAGCGCCCTCGGGCGCACCGAGTATCCGGAAACAGCACTCCCGGGCGGCCCCCACCCGGACGCGGCGCGGCAGCGCAGCAAGTCCGGCGGGGCCGCGGGCGGCGGCGGGCAGCGGCACGGCAGCGCAGCAAGTCCGGCGGGGCCGCGGGCGGCGGCGGGCAGCGGCACGGCAGCGCAGCAAAACCGGCGCAACGGCGCGCGGCAGCACGGCAACGGCACGGCAACCCAGCAAAACCGGTGCGACGGCGGGCGGCAGCGCGGGCAACGGCACGGCAGCGGCCCGCGGCGCGATGCCGGGTTGCCGGTCGGCGCCAGCGCGGCGGCACCACGGCGCGGCGGGGGCGGCACCACCGTGCGACGGCACCACCGTGCGGTGAGCCCCCTCAGGCGCACCGAGCATCCGGAAACAGCACTCCCAGGCGGCACCCACCCGGACGCGGCGCGGCGACGCAGCAAATCCGGCGGGACGGCGCGCGGCAGCACAGCAACGGCACGGCGGCACCAGCTCGGCCGCCGCGGGATGCGGGGGCAGCCGCAGCATGGGCTTGCGGCCGCCCCGCCGCGCGCTACGCACCGGGGGCGAGCCGGGAACCGCTCAGCTTCGGCGCGTCAAGCGCCCCACCAGCCCCGGCTTGCGCCGTGTTCGCAACCGTCCCGCGAGCGCGTCCTCCAGCAGGCGGCCGACCGTCTCCTCCGCGCACGCCCGGTTGGCCCCGATCCCGCCGGACGGTCCTCGCTTGATCCAGCCCACCACGTACGTCCCCGGCGCCACGCGGCCGCCGTCGTTCGGGATCGTGCCGATGTCCTCGTCGAACGGCAGTCCGGGCAGCGGCGCGCCGCGGTAGCCGACGGCGCGCACCACTCCGCCCGCGGGGATCTCGACGTCCCCCGACACCCGGATTCCCCGCACCCGCGAGGCACCGAGGATCTCCTCCGGCGCGGCGTGGAACCGCAGCACGATCCGCCGCTTGCCGGGCTGGGGCGGCGCCGTCCAGTCGACCGTCTCCTGCTTGCAGTCGCGCAGCAGGGCGGCACGCGGCGACGTGTCGATCGCCTCGGTGATGCGCGGGTCGTGCGCGTCGACGACCAGGTCGATGTCCTCGTGCTGGGTCAGCGCCAGCAGCTCGGGCGTGGTGTACGCCGCCGCCTCCGGACCGCGCCTGCCGAGCAGCACGACCTCCCGCACCCGGCTCGACTTCAGCCGCTCCAACGCGGCCGGGGCGATCGAAGTGCCCTCCAGCGAACGCGGGTCCGTCGTCAGGATCCGCGCCACGTCCAGTGCCACATTTCCCGTCCCGACCACGACGAGCCGTTCCGCCGACAGGTCGACCGCGTCCGCGGGCACGTCCGGGTGGCCGTTGTACCAGGCCACCACCGTCGTCGCCGCGACGCTGCCCGCCAGGTCCTCGCCCGCGATCCCCAGCCGCCGCGCCGAGGACGCGCCCACCGCGTAGATCACCGCGTCGTGGCGGCGCGCCAGCTCGTCCACCGTGACGTCCCGGCCCACCTCGACGCCCAGCCGCATCCGCAGCCGCGGGTGGTGGTGGTACCGCGCGAACGTCTCGCCGATCTTCTTGGTGGACGGGTGGTCCGGCGCGACCCCGTACCGCACCAGCCCGCCCGCGACCGGCAGCCGGTCGATCAGCGTGACCCGGGAACTGGTGTGCAGCAACAGGTCCTCGACCGCGTACATGCCGGCCGGCCCGGTGCCGACGACCGCGACGTCCAGCGCCGGGAAGTCGGCCGGGATGGTGCGGCTGAACACCGGCGGGCCCCACGCGTGGAAGTTCGGCGCGGGATCGGCCGCGGCCGGCTCGCGGTCGGCGTAGAAGTCCGCGTTGATCCCGGCGTAGGGCCGCATCGACTCGGCCAGCGCGTCCACCGGGAAGATCGCGTCGACCGGGCAGGCGTCGGCGCACGCGCCGCAGTCGATGCAGCTGCGCGGGTCGATGTAGAGCATCTCGGTGGTGCCGAAGTCCGGCTCGTCCGGCGTCGGGTGGATGCAGTTGACCGGGCACACCGCCACGCACGACGCGTCGTTGCAGCAGGTCTGGGTGATCGCGAAGGCCATGGTCAGAGGAGGTTCGCGCGCTTGTAGAAGACCGTGGCGGCCTTGGTCAGCAGGCCGGCCGAGTCCAGGAACTCCATCAGCCCGGCGCAGCTCGACCGCAGCATCGACTTGTGGTGCTCGTTGGCCTTCGCCTCGCGCAGCGCGCGCTTGGTGTCGAGCCCGGCGTTCGCGTAGACCTTCGGGTTCCACATGCTGCTGACGATGAAGTACGCGGCGATCGACACGACGAGCGCGTTGTACTGGCGGCCCAGCGGCCCGGTCTTCCTCAGCCGCTCACGGGTCTCCTCGCGGGCGAACTTCATGTGCCGCGACTCCTCGACCACGTGGATGTTGTTGATGGTGCGCACGAACGGCACTACGCGCTCGTCACGCATCCAGTCACGCTGCATCACGTCGAGGACCTCTTCGGCGACCAGGATCGCCGCGTAGGCGGCCTCGCCGCGGGCGGTCGTCTTGAAGAACCGGCCCAGCTCGACGGCGAGCCGGCGCGGGCGGTAGGCCGGGGCGCGCAGCTTCGCCGCGCCGCGCGCGAACATGATCGAGTGGCGGCACTCGTCGGCGATCTCGGTGAGCGCCCACTGGAACGCCGGGTCGGTCGGGTCCTTGGCGTAGAAGTCGCGCAGCACCATCTGCTGCAGGATCATCTCGAACCAGATGCCGGTGCTCGCCACCGACGCCGCCTCCTGGCGGGTCAGCTCGCGCTGCTGCTCGGGGGTCATCTCGTTCCAGTACGCGGTCCCGTACAGGGTGCTCCACTCCGGGCTCGCGCCGTGGTAGCTCGTGTCCAGCGGGGTGTCCCAGTCGACCTCCTTGACGGGGTCGTAGGACAACGTCTCGGACGAGTCGAGCAACCGCTGCGCGACCGACCGGTGGTCAGGCTGCGCAGTGTCCGAGTGCTCGTGTGCGCCGACGCTGGTCATGGCACCCTCCCGATTGCCTGTTACCTCGGTTTACTGTTACCCAAGGTAACACACATCGGCTACGGCGCAAGAGGGCGACCGCCCGTGACCGAGCACCGCGATTTCCTGAAACGGGTATTTCGGCCCCATCACATCGGCGCCTGCCGGGCCTACCGTTTCCGGCATCACCGAAGGAAGGGCGGATGCCATGGAGATCAACAGGATCGGGCGCGACGTCAGCGTCCTGAGCGACCAGCTCGAGGTGCCCGGCATCGGCTTCCTCCCGGTCAACGCGTTCGTCCTGCACGGCGCCGAACCGGTCGTCGTCGACACCGGGCTGAGCCTGCCCGGCCGCGGCTTCCTGGACGCGCTCGGGGCGGTGATCGACCCCGCCGACGTGCGGTGGATCTGGCTCACCCACCCGGATCGCGACCACACCGGCGCCCTGTTCGAGCTGCTCGAGCTGGCCCCGCGCGCCCGCCTGATCACCACCTACCTCGCGATGGGCATCATGTCGACCGAGCGCCCGCTGCCGGTCGAGCGGGTGTACCTGCTCAACCCCGGCCAGACCCTCGACGCGGGCGGCCGCACGCTGACCGCCTTCCGGCCGCCGCTGTTCGACAGCCCGGCCACGGTCGGCTTCTTCGACCACAGCAGCGGGGTGTGCGTCAGCTCGGACTGCTTCGGCGCCCCGATGCCGACCGCGGAACTCGCCACGTGCGACGACGTCGCTAACGCCCCCGCGGACGCGCTGCACGCCGGCCAGCTGCTGTGGGCCGCGGTGGACAGCCCGTGGGTGCACAACGTGGACCACGACCGCTACCTCGCCACGCTGGCGCCGCTGCGGACCTTCGACCCGGCCGTCATCCTGAGCACCCACCTGCCCCCGGCGCCCGGCCGCACCGCCGAGTTCCTGGACCGCGTCGCCACGGCCCCGGACGCGGACCCGTGGGTCGGCCCGGACCAGGCGGCGCTGGAGCAGATGCTGGCGACCTTCGAGCCGCCGGAGCCGCACCCGGTGTCCTAACCGAACAGCAGCGAGCTGCCGTGGGCGCGCTTGAAGTACAGGTGCGCGTCGTGCTCCCAGGTGATCGCGATCCCGCCGTGCAGCTGGATCATCTCGGCCGCGGCGTGCCGCAGTGCTTCCGAGCACACAGTTTTCGCGGTGGCCGCGTCGAGCGCGAGGTCGTCCCCGGTCAGTGCGCCGTACAGCGCCGAGCGGGCGGCCTCGACGTGGACGTGCACGTCGGCCATCCGGTGCTTGAGCGCCTGGAAACCGCCGATGGGCCTGCCGAACTGGCGCCGCTGCTTGGTGTACTCGACGGTCAGCTCCAGCGCCCTGGCCGCGGCGCCGGTCTGCTCGGCGGCCAGCGCCACGGCCGCGGTCCAGCGCAGCCGCTCGGTGTCGAACCCGCCGGTGTCCAGCCGCCGCGCGGGGGCGTCCGCCAGCGTGACGACCGCGAGACGGCGCGTCGGGTCCAGGGTCGTCACGGCCTCCCGGCGGCTGTCGGCCGGTTCGACCTCGAACAGGCCCGGGCCGTCCGGGGTGCGCGCCACCACCAGCAGGACGTCCGCGTGGTCGCCGTCGAGCACGTAGTGCGCCCGGCCGCCGACGCGCCCGTCCCGGAACTCGCACGCAGGCGACCAGCGTCCGTCCTCATCGGACCACGCCAGCGCGGCGAGGCTGCTGCCCGCCGCGATGCCGGGCAGCAGCCGACGGCACGCCTCGTCGTTGCCGGTCAGCAGCAGGGCCTGCCCGCACAGCACCGCCGAGCCGAGCATCGGCGCCGGGGTGAGGGTGCGGCCCAGCTCCTCCAGCACCACGCACGCCTCGGCCAGCCCGGCGCCCGCGCCCCCGTACTCCTCCGGGATCGCCAGCGCCGCGACGCCGATCTGCTCGCACAGCGTGGACCACAGCTTGTCGTCGTAACCGAGGGGTGAGTCCATCGCGGCGCGCACCGCTTCCGGCCCGGACCGCCGGGTCAGCAGGGCTCGCACGGACTCGCGCAGCGCCCGCGCCTCCTCCGTCCACATCGGATCGATCATCGCGCCAGCACCCGCCCGCGGTGGAACCCGCCGTCGCCCCATGCGCCGACCAGGGCCCGCACCTTCGTCAGCCGCAGGCCGAGGTCGTGTTCGGCGGTGTAGCCGATGGCGCCGTGGACCTGCAGTGCGGTGCGGGCGGCGAGGTGGGCGGCGTCGCCGGCTTTGACCTTGGCGGCCGAGATGTCCTGTGGGCTGCCGGTGACGGC
The DNA here is from genome assembly GCF_040614175.1 of Amycolatopsis sp. NPDC006131. Classification (NCBI taxonomy): domain Bacteria; kingdom Bacillati; phylum Actinomycetota; class Actinomycetes; order Pseudonocardiales; family Pseudonocardiaceae; genus Amycolatopsis; species Amycolatopsis sp. NPDC006131. The sequence goes on along the minus strand of NZ_JBEXTX010000019.1, from coordinate 15,661 downwards.
GGCGCCGTGCACCAGGGGCCGGGTGAGTTCGAGGTGGGTAGCGACGTCGGCGAGCAGGTGCTTGATCGCCTGGTACTCGCCGATCAGCCGGCCGTACTGGCTGCGTTGCTTCGCGTAGGCGACCGAGGCGTTCAGCAGCCATTGCCCGGCGCCGAGCAGCTGCGCGGCCACCGCGAGCACCCCCAGGTCGAAGGCGCGTTCCGGGACCGGGCCCAGGGAGACCGCCGCACCGTCCACCCGGAACAGGCGGCGGGCCGGGTCGATCGAGCGCACCGGCTCCGGCCGGGCCGCCCGGATCTCGTGCGCTTCGCCGTCGCGCAGCGCGAGGACAACCTCCGCGATGTCGGCGTCCAGCGCGAGGTGCACCTGCGGCGGCGCCACCACGGTGGCCAACGCCTCCCCCGACGCCAGCGCCGGCCACCACGCCTGGGCGGCCGGGACGGCGGGCGCGACCGCGGCGGTTTCCACCAGCGGTCCGGGGACGGCGTGGTAGCCCAGGGCCTCGAACGCCACGACCAGGTCGACGGGACCGGCGCCGAGGCCGCCGTGAGCTTCGTCGATCAGCAGGGCGGGCACGCCGAGTTCGGCCAGGCCGCGCAGGAGTTTGAGGCCGGGTTCGTGCCGCCCGTGCGCCCAGGCGCGGGCGGCGGTGGGGGTGTCGGCGCCGGTGAGGTAGTCGTGCAGGCTGGTGGCGAAGTCCCGGTGTTCGGCCGACAGCGCGAATCTCATCGGCGGGCCTCCTTCGGCAGTCCCAGGAGTCGTTCGGCGATGGTGTTGCGCTGAATCTGGTCGGTGCCGCCGTAGATCGGGCCGGCGAGGGAGAACAGGTAGCCGTCCACCCAGGCCTGGTCGGTTTCGGCGTGCGGGCCGAGGATGTCGAGTGCGGTTTCGTGCAGGCCGAGGTCGAGGTGGGACCAGAACAGCTTGTTGACGCTGGATTCCGGTCCGAGCTCGCCGCCCTCGGCCAGCCGGGAGACGGTGCCGAAGGTGTAGAGCTGGTAGGCCCGCGCCCCGATCCACGCATCGGCCACCCGGTCCCGCGACGCGGCCGGTTCCCCTGCCGATCGCCAGAGGTCCACGAGCCGGTTCGCGGCGGCGAGGAAGCGGCCGGGGCTGCGCAGGGACAGGCCGCGTTCGTTGTTGGCGGTGGTCATCGCCACCCGCCACCCCTGGCCCGGTTCGCCGATCACGTCGGCATCGGGCACGAACACGTTGTCCAGGAAGATCTCGGCGAACCCCGGCTCCCCGTCCAGTTGCGGGATCGGCCGCACGGTCACGCCCTCGGCGCGCAGGTCGAACATGAAGTACGTCAGTCCGCGGTGCCGCCGCTCGCCCGGGTCGGTGCGGAACAACCCGAACGCGCGGTCGGCGAAGGCCGCGCGAGAGGACCAGGTTTTCTGCCCGGACAGCAACCACCCGCCCTCGGTGCGCACCGCGCTGCTGCGCAACGCGGCGATGTCGCTGCCGGCTTCGGGTTCGGACCAGGCCTGCGCCCACACCTGCTCACCCCGCGCCATGGCCGGCAGGATCCGCTCCCGCTGCTCGGCGGTGCCGTGGGCGAACAACGTCGGGCCCAGCATGAAGATCCCGTTCTGGCTGACGCGCCCGGGTGCGCTCGCGGCGTAGTACTCCTCCTCGAACAGCACCCACTGCAACAGCGACGCGTCCCGCCCGCCGTACTCGCGCGGCCAGGACACCACCGACAACCGCGCGTCCGCCAGCTGCGCCTCCCACTCGCGGTGCGCCGCGAAGCCCTCCGCGGTGTCCATGGACGGGAGCCTGGGCACGTGTGCCGCCAGCCATTCCCGCACCTCGTCGCGGAACGCCGCCGACTCGGCATCGATGTCGAGGTCCATCAGCGCTGCGCCCCGTCCCGCATCGACCGCGCGTCCTGCCCACCCAGCGAATCCGTGGAGGTTTCGGCGTTGTGGGCGTGCGCGAAGTGGTGCAGCCCGAACACCGAGTCCATTCCGGACCGCAAACCCATCAGGTCCTCGGCCTGGTTGACCGCCTTCTTCGCCAGCGCGAGCCCGAACTGCGGCATCCGCGCGATCGTCTCCGCCAGCTCGAAGGTCCGCGCTTCGAGCTCGGCGTGCGGCACGACCCGGTTGACCATGCCCCACTCCTTGGCCTGCTGCACGCTGAACCGCTCCCCGGTGAACAGGACTTCCTTCGCCGCCCGCGGACCCAGCACCCACGGGTGCGCGAAGTACTCCACCCCTGGAATGCCCATGCGCACCACCGGATCGGCGAAGAACGCGTCGTCGGAGGCCACGATGAGGTCACAGACCCAGGCCAGCATCAGCCCGCCCGCGATGCACGCACCCTGCACCGAAGCGATCATCGGTTTCGGGATCTCCCGCCACCGGCGGCACATCCCCAGGTACACCTCGGACTCCCGGGCGAACCGCTGATCCCCGCCCTCACGCGTCGTGTGGTCCCACCACACCACCGCCCGCCGCTCGAACGACTGGTCCACATCCCGCCCGGGCGTGCCGATGTCATGTCCCGCCGAGAAGTGCTTGCCCTCCCCCGCCAGCACGATCACCTTCACCTCGGCGTCGTCCACCGCGCGGGTGAACGCGTCGTCCAGCGCGTAGGTCATCGCCGAGTTCTGCGCGTTGCGGTACTCGGGGCGGTTCATCGTCACCAGCGCCACCGCGCCCCGGCGCTCGTACCGGACCACGTCCTCGGTCATGCGTTCTCCTCACCTCAGCTGCCGCTTCAGCACCTTGCCGGAAGCGTTGCGGGGTAGCTCGTCCACGAACTCGACGAGCCGCGGGACCTTGTAGTTGGCCAGCCGCTCCCGGCAGAACCCGATCACCTGCTCGGCCGTCAGCCCGGCGCCGACGACGAACGCCTTGCCGACCTCGCCCATGCGCTCGTCCGGCACCCCGACGACGGCGACGTCGCGCACGCCGTCCAGTTCGGTCAGGGCGTGCTCGACCTCCGCCGGGTAGACGTTGAACCCGCCGCAGATGTACATGTCCTTGAGCCGCCCGGTGAGGGTCAGGTAGCCCGCGTCGTCGAGTTCGCCGACGTCGCCGGTGTGCAGCCAGCCCTGCTCGTCGATCGCCTGCGCGGTCGCCTCCGGGTCGTCGAGGTAGCCGAGCATCACGTTGGGCCCGCGGACGACGACCTCGGAACCGCGGATCGCCACTTCGAACCCGGCGGTGGCCCGGCCGGACGTGCGCGCGACCAGCTCCGCGTCGTCGCCGGGGCGGCACATCGTCACCACGACCGCCTCGGTGAGCCCGTACGCGGTCAACACCGTGTCGAACCCCAGCTCGGCCCGCATGCGCCGGACCAGCGAGGCGGGCACGGTCGCCGCGCCGGTGACCGCCAGGCGCAGCGACGAGGTGTCCCCGCGGTCCGTTTCCTGGAGCAGCGACTGGAAGATCGTCGGCGCGCCGGGCAGCACGGAGATGCGCTCGCGGCGGATCGTCGCCAGGGTCGACCGCACGTCGAACACCGCCTGCGGCACGATCGTGGCCCCGGTCAGCAGCGCGACCACGATCCCGGCCTTGTAGCCGAAGCTGTGGAAGAACGGGTTGATCACCAGGTACCGGTCGTCGGCGGTGACCCGGCCGCACTCCGCCCACGCCGCCGCCACGTCGACCACCTGCCGGTGCGCCGACAGCACCCCCTTCGAGCGGCCGGTGGTGCCGGAGGTGAACAGGATGTCGCTGACGTCGTCGGGCCGGACGGCGTCCGCGCGCGCCTCGACCTCGGCCGCGGGCACGCGTGCGGCGAGGAACTCGTCCCAGCCGAGGGTGCCCTCGACGGGGCGATGCGGTTGTTCGAGCGGGACGCGGACGACGGTGCCCAGGTCGGGCAGCGCGGCGCCGGTCGCCTTGATCGCGGCGTGCCGGTCGGCGCCGAGGAAGTCCGCCGCGACGACGAGCGCCTTGGCGCGACTGCGGACCAGCAGGTCCACCGTCTCGGCGGCGGTGAACCGGGTGTTGACCGGCACCAGGACCGCGCCCGCGTACAGCGCGCCGAGCGCCGACAGCACCCAGTGGGACGTGTTCGGCAGGTTGATCGCAACGCGGTCGCCGGGCTGGATCCCGCGCGCCGCGAACGCCCCGGCTACGGCCTGAACACGTTCCAGGAGTTGCCGGAAATCAAGCCGGACGCCGCCGTCGACCAGCGCCTCGGACGAGCCGAACTTCGCCGCGGCGTCACGGACGACGGCCGGGATCGTGGTCTGCCCCACCGCACCCTCCCCTGGACCGACAAACTAGAACGTGTTCTCATTACCCTAGGTGCCCGGTGGGCCGGGCAGCAAGGAGGCGTGCGTTGGAGCTGACGCGGTTCCGTCGTGAGGTCGCGGACTGGCTGGCGGACAACCTGACCGGTGAGTTCGCGGCGCTGCGTGGGCTGGGCGGGCCGGGGCGGGAGCACGAGGCGTTCGACCTGCGGCTGGCGTGGGAGCGGCACCTGGCGGCGGCGGGGTGGACCTGCGTGGGCTGGCCGAGCGAGTTCGGTGGGCGTGGGTTGTCGCTGGAGGAGCAGGTCGCCTTTCACGAGGAGTACGCGGCCTCGGGGGCGCCGGCGCGGGTCAATCACATCGGGGAGCAGCTGCTGGGGCCGACGTTGATCGCGTTCGGCACGCCGGAGCAGCGGGCGCGGTTCCTGCCAAAGATCGTGGCGGTGGAGGAGCTGTGGTGCCAGGGCTACTCCGAGCCCGGGGCCGGATCGGATCTGGCGGCGGTGTCCACCTCGGCCGAGCTGCGCGAGGGCGAGTGGGTGGTCAACGGGCAGAAGATCTGGACCTCGCTGGCACACGTCGCGGACTGGTGTTTCGTGCTGGCCCGCACCGAGCGAGGGTCCCAGCGCCACCGTGGGTTGTCGTATCTGCTGGTGCCGTTGCGGCAGGCGGGGGTGACGGTGCGGCCGATCCAGCAGCTGACCGGGACCTCGGAGTTCAACGAGGTGTTCTTCGACGACGCCCGCACCCCCGCTGGCATGGTGGTCGGTGAGCCGGGTGAGGGGTGGCGGATCGCGATGGCCACCCTCGGGTTCGAGCGCGGGGTGTCGACGCTGGGCCAGCAGATCGGGTTCCGCCGCGAGCTGGACGGTATCGAGGCGGAGGCCAAGCGGCTGGGCACGTGGGAGGATCCGCTGCTGCGGGCCGATCTGGAGCGCGCCCGGATGGGCCTGCGGGTGCTGCGGGCGCACGCGTTGCGGACGCTGGGGCAGGCGGCGGGGCCGGAAGTCGCGGTCGGCAAGCTGATGTGGGCGCAGTGGCACCGCCGCCTCGGCGAACTGGCGGTGCGGGCGCGGGGGGCGCGGTCGCTGGTCGCCGAGGGCGAGCTGGACGAGTGGCAGCGGCTGTTCCTGTTCACCCGGGCCGACACCATCTACGGCGGCTCGGACGAGATCGAACGCAACATCATCGCCGAGCGGGTGCTCGGCCTGCCCAAGGAGGCCCGGTGATCCCCCACTACCCGCCCGGACACCACCTGCTGGAGGACAAGGTCGTGGTGGTGACCGCCGCCGCCGGCACCGGCATCGGCTCCGCGGTCGCGAAACGCTGCCTCGAAGAAGGCGCCAGCGTCGTCGTGAGCGACTGGCACGAACGCCGCCTGGCGGAGAAGGCAGCCGAGCTGGCGGAGCTGGGCAAGGTGCACGCGATCACCTGCGACGTCACTCTTGAAGACCAGGTCCAGGGGTTGATTGCCGGGGCGGTGGAGCAGTTCGGCCGGATCGACGTGATGATCAACAACGCCGGCCTCGGCGGGACCCGCTCGGTGCTGGAGATGACCGACGAGGAGTGGTCCCGGGTCCTCGACATCACGTTGACCGGCACGTTCCGCTGCACCCGCGCGGTGTTGCGGCAGTTCGTCGCCCAGGGCGGTGGCGGGGCGATCGTCAACAACGCGTCGGTGATCGGGTGGCGGGCGCAGGCCGGGCAGGCCCACTACGCCGCCGCGAAAGCCGGGGTGATGGCGTTGACCCGGTGTTCCGCGCTGGACGCCGCCGAGCACGGGGTGCGGATCAACGCGGTGGCGCCGAGTTTGGCGATGCACCCGTTCCTGGCGAAGGTCACCAGCGACGAGCTGCTGCAGGAGTTGCAGGGCCGGGAGGCGTTCGGCCGCGCCGCCGAACCCTGGGAGGTCGCCAACGTAATGGTGTTCCTCGCCAGCGACTACGCCAGCTACATGACCGGTGAAGTCGTGTCCGTGTCCAGCCAGCACCCCTAGGGAGCCGTTGTGCCTGAAGCCTTTCTCCTCGACGCCGTGCGCACCCCCGTCGGCCGGCGTGGCGGTGCGTTGTCCGGGTGGCACTCCGCCGACCTGGCCGCGCACACCATCCGGGCGGTGGTTTCCCGGGCCGGAGTGGACCCGGACCTGGTCGACGACGTGATCCTCGGCTGCACCGACACCCTCGGACCCCAATCCGGCAACATCGCCCGCACGGCGTGGCTCGCGGCGGGGTTCCCGGACCACGTGCCCGGTGTGACCGTGGACCGGCAGTGCGGGTCCAGCCAGCAGGCCGTGCACTTCGCCGCGCAGGCCGTGCTGTCCGGCACCCAGGACTTGGTGGTGGCCGGCGGGGTGCAGAACATGAGCCGCATCCCCATCAGCGCCGCCATGCTCGCCGGGCGGGAGTACGGGTTCGACGACCCGTACTCCGGCTCCAAGGGCTGGCAGGAGCGCTACGGCAGCGTCGAGGTGTCGCAGTTCCGCTCCGCCGACATGATCGCCGAACACTGGGACATCACCCGCGAGGCCATGGAAGCCTATGCGCTGCGCAGCCACCAGCGTGCGCTGGAGGCGATCGATGCCGGACGGTTCACCGCAGAGATCGCCCCGGTCGATGACTTCTTGGTAGATGAGGGCCCGCGCCGGGACACCAGCCTCGAACGCATGCGGGGACTCAAGCCACTCTCCGAAGGCTCCCGGCTCACCGCTGCGGTGGCGAGCCAGATCTCCGACGGCGCGAGTGCGGCGTTGATCGCCTCGGAGTCGTTCGTGCGGGACCACGGCCTGACGCCACGCGCCCGGATCCACCACATCTCGGTGCGCGCGGCGGACCCCGTGTGGATGCTCACCGGACCTATCCCGGCGACGGCGCACGCCCTGCGCAAGGCGGGGCTCACCGTGGACGACATCGACCTCTTCGAAGTGAACGAGGCCTTCGCCAGCGTGGTGCTGGCGTGGCTCGACGAAACCGGCGCCGACCCCGCGCGGGTGAACGTCAACGGCGGCGGCATCGCCCTCGGCCACCCGATCGGCGCGACCGGCACGAAGCTGCTGGCCACCCTCCTGCACGAGCTGGAACGCCGCAGCGGCCGCTACGGCCTGCAAACCATGTGCGAAGGCGGCGGAACCGCCAACGTGACGATCATCGAACGGTTGTGACCGGACGGGAGGCGCACCGCGCCTCCCCTCAACCACCCAGCCGCTGAAGTATCTCCTCGGCCTGCGTGACGGTGGTGTCGATGATGTCAGCCACCGTCGGCAGGTCGTCGATCATGCCGACGACTTGGCCGGAGGCGAGGACGCCCGCGTCGGTGCGGCCCTCTACCAGGCCGGCGCGCAGCAGCATCGGAGTGTTGGCGGCCATGATGATCTGGCTCCAGCTCATCTCGTTGCCGTGTTTCATCGCCAGGCCCTCGCGGATCATGGCAGGCAGGGAGAGGCCGGTGAGCTTGCGGAAGCGCAGGGCGTTGCGGGCCGCCTGCAGTGTGCCCCGGACCCGGCCGGTGTCTTCCAGCTTCTCGACCAGCTCGGTGCGCAACACGCGGTGCGGGAGCCCGTCGACGCGCCGTGTCACGACGGTGCCGGTGAGGTTCTGCGCGAGGTAGACCCGCTTGACCTCCTCGGGCACGGTGCTTTCCTTGCTCAGCAGGAACCGCGTGCCCATCGCGACACCCGCGGCGCCGTAGGCGAGTGCGGCGGCGAGTCCGCGGCCGTCGAAGAAGCCACCCGCCGCGACCACCGGAATGTCAACAGCGTCGAGGACCGAGGGCAGCAGCAGGGTCGTGGCCACTCCCCCGGTGTGCCCGCCACCCTCACCGCCCTGCACGATCACGGCATCCGCCCCCCAGGCGGCGACCTTCTCGGCGTGCCGGGCCGCTCCGATGGAGGGGATCACCACGATGCCGTGATCGCGGAGCTTGGCGATCATCTCCTTGCGCGGCGCCAGCGCGAAGGACGCGACTTTGACGCCCTCGCGGATCAGCAGATCGACCCGCTCCCCCGCATCGGTGGCGTCGGCACGGAGGTTCACCCCGAAAGGCCGGTCGGTGCGCTGCTTGACCTCCGCGACGGCGGCTTTCAGTTCCGGGTAGGTCATGGTGGCCGAGGCGAGGATGCCGAGTCCGCCGGCTTCGGCGGTGGCGGAGACGAGGCGGGGGCCGGCGACCCAGCCCATTCCGGTCTGCACGACCGGGTGCCGCACCCCGACCAGCCGCGTGAGGGCGGTGTCCAGGGTCATGACAGGACTTCCTTGTCCCGCAGGCCCTTCGGGTCGAGCACCTCGCGGATCAGCCGGAGCTCCTCGTCGGTGGGCTCGCGGCTCACGCGTGCCCCGGACAGGTTGATTTCGAAACCGCTCGCCGCCGCGACCTCCTCGGGTGTGACACCGGGGTGCAGTGAGACGGCGCGCATCGAGTGATCCGGAGTGGCGAAGTCGAACACACCGAGGTTGGTCACCACGCGGTGCACGTCGTGGTACTTCAGTCCGGCTTTGGCGGCGTTGTCGTAGCCCACGCCCGACACGATGTCCACGGACTCGACGAACACGCGGGGGCTGTGGCGCGGCACCCAGTAGCTCGTGCGGTGGTTCGCGGTGTTGCCCGGCGCGCCCCGCACCCCGAGAAGCTGCTTCGTCGGGCGGGCGTGGTCGCCGATGGCGGAGATGTTCTGGTTGCCGAACTTGTCGATCTGGTTGGCGCCCATCACCACGTGCCGCCGCCCGTGCGGGACGATGGTGTCGAGCATTTTGCGGAACGGCTGCCACCCCTCCACATTGCCCTCGACATCGATCAGATACGCCTCGCCGTCGGAGAGCAGCAGGTCCGGCTCGAAGGTCAGGCGGGCGAGTTTCGCGCCCAGCGACGGGATGTAACCCATCGGGCTGGCCACGATCTCCCCGTCGCCGCGGAACAGTTCGGCCACCGCCACCACGGCGATCTCGGCCCTGGTCGCGCTCATCCCGCCGCCTCGAATCGATCCACCTCGGACAAGTACCGTGCCTCGTCGCCGGACAGGAACCGGTCCACGAACCCCGGCCACGCGTCCAGGTCTTTCGCACAGGCCACGTAGTGCTTCTGGAACCGCTCGTCCCGGCCGTAGTCGGGCACCGCGGTGGTGAAGTGCGCACCCCGCGGCGCCTCCACCACCCCGTCCACGCAGCCGCGGTTGAGCAGCAACGACTGCACCGGCCCCGTCAGATCCGCGGTGTCCACCACCTTCTCCACCGAGACGAACCGCTTCTTCGCGGCCAGGCAGAACAGGTCGTCGAAATACGGATCCGGGCCGAGATACTGCGCATTCCCCCGGGCGTCGGCGCGGTTGAGGTGCACCAGCGCTACATCGAGTTCCTGCGCGGGCACGGCCACCAATTCTTCTCCATCGGCATAGGGTGAGCGCACGGTACGCAGGCCGGGATTGACCCGCATGACCTCGGAGCCCAGCCCGGCCCGCAGCGGCAGGAACGGCAACCGCTGCGCGGCGGCGGACAGGGCGGCGGCGAACATGCCCTCGTCGTATTCGGTCACCTCGATCGCCCCGGTCTCCCGGGCGCGGCCGAACCACGGGTCGAACGGGATCGAGTCCAGCGTGACGAACCCGAACACCACCCGCCGCACCTTCCCCGCCGCACACAACAACCCAACATCCGGCCCGCCATACGACACGACCGTGAGGTCACGAACGGGCGTCCGCAGCAACGCTCGCACCAACGCCATCGGCTTGCGCCGCGAGCCCCAGCCGCCGATGCCGATGGTCATGCCGTCCCGGACTTCCGCCGCGACCTCGTCGGTGGTCATGCGCTTATCGGCCATTGAGGAACTCCTCCCGAGCCTCATCCGAGGCGCCCAGCAGGTTCAGCTCGAAAGTGAACCCCTGCTCGAACCGGTAACTGCGGTGCACGTGCTGGGTGTCGATCCCGTTGAGCGCCTCCTTCGCGGCCCGGATCACCCGCGGATCCTTCGCGGCGATGTCCCGCGCCACCGCCAAAGCGCTCTCATCCAGCTGTTCACGCGGCACCACCTGATACACCGAGCCGAACGAGTGCAGCTCCCCGGCGGTGATGGTGCGCGCCGTGAAGTACAGGGTGCGCATCAGGTGCTGCGGCACCAACCGCGCCAGGTGTGTGGCCGCGCCCAGGGCACCCCGCTCCACCTCCGGCACCCCGAACGTGGCGTCCTCCGAGGCGATCACCACATCGGCGTTGCCGACCAGGCCGATCCCACCGCCCAGGCAGAACCCGTGCACCGCCGCCACCACCGGCACCGCGCAGTCATACACCGCACCAAAAGCCGCGTAACAGCCCTTGTTCGCACCCACGAGTGCCTCGTAGCCCGCGGTGCGCTGGATCTCCTTGATGTCCACCCCGGCGTTGAACCCGCGGCCCTCCGCCCGCAGCACCACCACGCGCACATCCGGATCCTCCCCCGCGGCACGCACAGCGGCAGCGAGGTCGAACCAGCCCTGCACCGGCAACGCGTTCACCGGCGGGAAATCCACCGTGACGATCTCGACGTGACCGTCGCGTTTGGTCAGAACCGGCATCAGGACGCTCCATAAACGGGTTCGGGCGCGGGCGCCTCCGCAATCAGCTTCTCCACCACCGGACCCAGCTCGGACGGCTCCCACCGGGCACCCTTGTCCACGAACGGGCCGTGCCGCCACGCCTGCGCCAGTGACACCTTCCCGCCCTCCACCTCGAACACCCGCCCCGTCACACCGGAAGACTCCCTGCTGCCGAGCCACACCACCAGCGGCGAGACGTTCTCCGGCGCCATCGCATCGAAGCCCTCGTCGGGACGGGCCATCGTGGCGGCGAACACCTCCTCGGTCATTCGGGTCCGGGCTGAGGGGGCGATCGCGTTCACCGTCACGCCATACCGCTGCAGTTCGGCCGCCGCGACCACGGTCAGACCCGCGATGCCCGCTTTCGCGGCCGAATAGTTGGACTGGCCGACACTGCCCAGCAGACCCGCCCCGGAACTGGTGTTGATCACCCGCGCACTCGGCGTCCGCCCCGCCTTCGCCTCACCGCGCCAGTACTCCGCGGCATGCCGCAACGGCGCGAAGTGACCCTTGAGGTGCACCCTGATCACCGCGTCCCACTCCTCCTCGCCGAGGTTGACCAGCATCCGGTCCCGCACGAAACCCGCGTTGTTCACCAGCACGTCCAGCCGCCCGAACCGCTCCAGCGCCGTGCGGATCAACGCCCGCGCACCGGCCCAGTCGGCGACGTCGTCGGTGTTGGCGATCGCCTTCCCGCCCAGCGCCTCGATTTCCGCCACCACCTGGGCGGCCGGACCGTCCCCGGTCGCGGAACCATCGAGCGCGACGCCGACGTCGTTGACCACCACCCGCGCGCCCTCCGCGGCGAACGCCAGCGCGTGCGCCCGCCCGATCCCGCGGCCGGCGCCGGTCACGATCACCACCCGGTCCTGGCACAGAGTCATGAACCCTCCCGATCGACATCCGCGGCCGCCTGGAACGCGGGCACCTCACCGCCGCCGTGCACCTTCAACGTCGCACCCGAGACGTAGGAAGCCAGCGGCGAAGCCAAAAACGCCGCACACCGGCCGACCTCCTCCGGCTCCGCAAGCCGCCCCAACGGCACCGTCTTCCCCACCGCTGCCACGTCGCTGCCGTAGTGCAGATGCGCCTGCTCGGTGCGCACCAACCCGACATCCAGCGCATTGACCCGCACCTTCGGCGCCCACTCCACCGCCAAACTCGCGGTCAGGTTGTCCAGCCCCGCCTTCGCCGCCCCATACGCGGCCGTCCCCGGCGACGGACGGGTCGCGGACACACTGGAGATCATCACGATCGACCCGCCCGAGCCCCGCTGCATCACCGCGTTCGCGTGTTGCGCGACCAGCAACGGCGCCAGCAGGTTCAACTGCACGATCTTGTCGTGGAATCGCGGCGACGCCTCCGCAGCCGAGGCGAACGGACTGCCACCCGCGTTGTTCACCACCACATCCAGACGACCGTGCTCGTCCACGATCCGGCCGATCAGCGCCGACACCTGCTCCGGATCACGCACATCGCATGCGATGAACTGGCCCGCCGGTTCCTCGGGCTCGCGCCGGGCGCAGGTCACGACGTGCGCGCCGCAGTCCTGGAACACCCGCGTGATGCCGCGGCCCACACCACGCACCCCACCGGTCACCAGGACCACGGCGCCGGCCAGGCCCAGATCGCTCTCCACTCCCCAAAACTAGAACATGTTCTCGTCAGGGACAAGGTCGCTGGTCTGGGCGCCGGTCACGCCGCACGAGAACTGGTTTCCACGCGGGTGCGGACCGCCCAGCGAGTCGCCGGGACCGTCCCCAGCCCGGCGGCGAGGAACACCCCGGCGAGCACGAACCAGCCGGGACGGCCCCAGGTGCCGACGAGCAGCGTCATCAGCGCCGGGCTCAGCATCTGCGCGCCGGCCTGGGCCGTGGCGGCCAGGCCCTGGTAGCGGCCGGTCGCGCCGGGCGGGGTCAGGTCGAGGGTGAGCGCCCACTTCGCGGCGATGAACCACAGCTCGCCCGCCAGGTGAGCGGCCGCGGCGAGCAGCACCAGGCCGACGGCGATGGCGCCGCTGCCGCCACCCGTCGCGGCGAACAGCAGGCATGCCAGCGCGAGAGCGGCGCCCGACCAGACCGCCCGCGCGGCGCCGCGGCGCGGACCGGTGCAGCCGCGGCTCGCGACGACCTGCAGGAGCGCGACGCCGAGCGAGTTGACGATGACGACCACCCCCGCCAGCCCGGCGGGCAGGTGCGTGTCGCGGACCAGCCACAGCGGGAGCGCGGTCGAAACCAGGCCCCAGCACAGCGAAAGCAGGCCTGTCGTCGAGACGACCGCGAGGAACGCGGGGTCGGCGAGCACGGTTCGCGGCTTGCGCGCCCGAGCGACCGGCCGCACCCTCGGCACACGGGTGAGCAGCGCGGCGTAGGCCAGCGAGGTGAGCGCGTTGACCGCGATCAGGACGTGGAACGCGGCCGGGCTGCCCAGCGTCAGGCAGGCCGCTCCCGCCGCCGCGCCGACGGTGTAGCCGAGGTGGCTGGCGACCCGCTGCCGGGCCAGGTGCGCCACGCGGGTCTCCTCGTCGGCCAGCTGAGCGACGTAAGCGGTGCGGACCCCGGCGGTGGCGCGGTCGGCGGCCGTGTTGACGACCGCGACGGCCAGGAACACCGCGACGTGGTGGGCGAACACGAACGCGGCCATCGACACGCCCTCGACCGCGATCAGGGCGATCAGCAGCTCCCGCGGCCCGAGCCGGTCGGCCAGCGCGCCGACCGGTGTGGCCGCGAGCAGGCCCGCGCCGCCCGCGAGCATCAGCCCGAGGCCGACGACCGGGGCAGGCAGCCCGGCGACGGACGTGAAGTAGACCGCCCAGGTCGTGTACCACGCGCCGCCGCCGGCCGTGGTGACCAGCACGCCGAGCGCCAGCACCCGGAACGGGCCGGGCGGCGGGATCTGCTCGTGCCAGTAGCGATGCATCGCATAGACCTATCATGTATCCGTGAAACGTGAAAGTCGATGGTAGGGTCTGGGGCGTGACCTCCCTCGGATGGACCAGCGCCGAGCAGCCGGTGGTGGCGACGGTGACCGGGCTGGCGCGCGAGCTGGCCGACCCGATCCGGCTGACCGTGCTGCAGCTGCTCGCGCACGAGGGACCGCACGGGATGACCCAGCTGGCGGACGTGCTCGGCGTGAGCCCGGCGCGCCTGGGCAACCACCTGGCGAAGCTGCGGCAGGCCGGGCTGGTGGTGACGTCGCAGAGCGGGCGGCACGTCACCTACCGGCTGAAGGACCCCGCGATCACCGCGGTGCTGGACGCGCTGGCCGACTACGCGGGCGGCGCGCTCCCGCTGCCCGGACCGGCCGCGCCCCCGGAGCGGCTGTGCTACGACCACGCGGCCGGGCGGCTCGGGGTGGCCGTGCTGGACCACCTGCTGGCCGAGGACGCGCTCCGCCGCCGGGCCGACACCGACGAGCTGGAGCTCGGCCCGCGGGCGGCGGAGGTGCTGGCGCGGCTCGGCATCGACGCGGACTCGCTGACGGCGGGCCGCCGCAAGACGGCGACGAGCTGCCTGGACCGCACGCTGCGCCGGCCGCACCTGGGCGGAGCCCTCGGACACGCGATCCTGACCCGGCTGCGCACCGAGGGCCTGGTGGAGGTCGACGCGGACGGCCGAACGCTGACCCTCCGCCCCGACGCGGGTGAGCGGCTCAGCGATCTGCTGCCGGGGCTGGTGCTCGACCACTGACCACGATCTCGCCCTACCTGGCGGCCGCGGAACGGCCACCCCACTCGCCGCGTCGTGCAGAGCGGCAGCCGCAGGCCCAGCGGCCGACGGCTGGATCCCGGCACCCGGCGTGGAGGCCGGGTGCCGGGCCTGCGATCCCCGCGGCCTCGCCAACCTCAGGGCGCGATCGTCAGCGCGGCGATCCGCTCCCCGCGCAGCCGGAACCGGTAGCGCAGATCCACCTCCCCACCAGGAAAGTTCCCGGTCACGTGTTGCGCCACCGTCCACTCCCCCGCCGAGTGGGACGCCCCCGTCAGCGTGGCCGTGTACTGGTACTCCGTGGCCGCGCGGCGCAGCCACCCGTCGATCTCTTCCGTTCCGCGGTACGTCCGGCCGTCGTCGGTGACCACGGCGTCAGGGGTGAAGCCCGCGGCGCTCGGGGCGTCCAGGTAGTCGCGGATCGCCTGTGGCAGTTCGGTCATCGTTCCTCCTCAGACGGTCGGCACCGTGCCGCCGTCGATCGTGTGTTCCGCGCCCGTGATGGCGGCCGCCCGGCCGGACACCAGGAACGCCACCAGCTCGGCGACCTCCTCCGGCAGCGTGGGCCGTCCCAGCGGGATGCCGCCGAGCGCGGCCGTCAGCCGGTCCCACGCGGTCCGCTCGTCGACGCCGTCGGCCTCGGCCAGGCGCGCGACCAGGGCATCCGCCGCGGAGGTGCGGATCGCGCCCGGCGACACCACGTTCACCCGCACCCCGCGCGGCGCCAGCTCCTTCGCCAGCCCCTTGCTGTACGTGGTGAGCGCGGCCTTCGCGGCCGCATACCCGAGCGTCGCCTCGAACAGTGGCAGCCGCCGCTGGATGGACGACACGTGCACGACCGCCCCACCCGCCGCCACGTCCGGCAGCAGCGCCCGGTCCAGGCGCACCGCGGCCAGCAGGTTGAGGTCGAGCTCGTCCTGCCAGTGCCGGTCGGTCAGCGCCGCGAACCCGCCGCCCGGCGCGGACGACCCGCCCACGGTGTGCACCAGGATGTCCAGCGCCCCGAGCCGGTCGCGCACCTCCCGCACCACCGTCTCGACCCCGCCGGGCGCCGTGACGTCGGCGGCGACGAACGGGCCGTCGGCGTGGTCCGGGCGGGTGCGGGCGGTGGCCAGGACATCGGCGCCGGCGGCACGCAACCGGGCGACGACGGCCGCGCCGGTGCCCCGCCCGCCGCCGGTCACCAGG
>NZ_JBEXTX010000018.1:0-88629 GCF_040614175.1 Amycolatopsis sp. NPDC006131 | reverse complement strand
ACCCCGCCCCGGCGAACGCCTTCCGCACCTCGTCGGGGCCCTCGCTGAAGTGGGCGCCACGCTGCTCGGCGACCACCCGGCGAGCCGGGCGGCGCTGCGGGCCTGGTTGCGGGCGATCCCGCGCTGCTCGGGCTCTGGTTTGCACGGCGGGTTCACCGGGGTCCTGGCCGGGCTGCGCCTGGCCGCGCGGGTCGATCCCGCGTTGGGGCCACTCGCCGACCGGACCGCGGCACGGCTGGCGCCGGGCGGCGGCTGGCGGTCGCGCGAGGTCGGTTTCGCCGACTACGACCTGGTTTCCGGACCGGCCGGGCTGCTGGCGGTGCTGCCCGAGGCCGCGGCAGCACGGGAGCACCTGGCCGCGCTGGATGTGCCCGGCGGGTTCCGCATCGGCGGGGCCGCCCCGGCGTGGGCGCGGGGCGGGGTCGTGACTGGGTTGGCGCACGGGGTGGCGGGCCCGCTGGCCGTGCTGGGGCCGGGCGGGTCGCCGGATCTGGCGTCGTGGCTGGTCGATCACCAGGAGACAGACGAGCTGGGCGTGGTGTCGTGGCGCTCCCGCCCGGACGGCCCGCGGCGTGCGGTGGTGCGGCGGCAGGCGTGGTGCTACGGCACGCCCGGGATCGCGTGGGCACTGTGGACGGCGGGCGGCGCGTTCGCGGATGCCGGCCTGCGGGCGATGGACACACTGTGCGCGGCGTACGACGAGGAGGTCCACCTGAGCGACCACCCGCTGAGCCTCTGCCACGGCGCCGCGGGGGTCCTGCTGATCGCCGACGCGTTCGCGAGAAACTCCCCCGTCGGCGGCCCCTTGCGGGACCGCCTGCTCCGGTTCCTGCACGCACGGCTGCCCGAGGTGCTCGTGATGACGGACCTGAGCCTGCTCACGGGAGCCACCGGAGTGCTGGGCGCACTGCTCACGGTCGAGGGCGCGAATCGGGACTGGTTGCGCCTGCTGGCCCTGGCGTGATTTCAATTGCCGCGGCCCCACGGACCACCGCTACGCACCCCGCCGCGACCACAACTGTCGCAGCGTGAAGCCGCGTCCCGAGGGGTCCAGGGGGCGCGTCGCCTGCTTGAACAGGTACTCCGCGCGCTCGTAGGACAGCCGCCCGCGGCCCGTGTCCGGGCAGAGGTCCGCGGCGCGCCGCATGCGGGCCGGGCCGGGGCGGCGGTCCGCCAGGAACACCGGCCCGCGCGTGCGCCCGCCGAGCAGTTCAGGCAGCAGACGCGCCGTGCCCGAACGCCACGTCACCCACCGCGAACCCACGCGCGCCCGCCGGTCCGCCAGGTCCAGGTCCTCCACGTTCAGCGACAGCACCGGCCGCACCCCGGCGGCCGACTCGTGCAGCAACCGCCACAACGTCCGCTCCCGCACGGGCGCTTCCACCGTCCACAAGCGACGCAGCAGGTCGTCAGTCAGACCCGGTACGCGTGACCGGCTCTCCGCGCGCCGCTCCAAGCCGTCAGCCAGCTCCGGCCGCCCGGCCCACGCCCCGAACGACCGGACCGCCGACCGGTGCCGGTTCCACGTCTTCGCCGCCGCGTCGCCCCACGCGACCTCGAAGACGCCGGTGATGTCGTCCCCGGTCAGCGACTCCAGCGGCCGCCGGTCGCCCAGCGCCAGGCACAACCGGCGCAGGGTCTGGCCGTACGACCGCAGCGTCGAGGCGTCCAGGTCGTCCCGCGCCAGGAAGTCCGCCGCCGCCCGCCCCAGCGTCGCGACCGGCTCCGCGGGCCCCAGCTCGTCCGCGCGCCGCAACAGGAAGTCGCGCTCGGCCGTGTTCTTCGCCAGCGCCGCGGCCCGCGCGAACTCCACCCGCGCCTCGGCGCTCCGGCCCAGCTCCGCCAGCAGATCGCCACGCACGCTGGGCAGCAGGTGATAGTCCCGCAGCGTGCGATCGGCGAGCAGCTCGTCGGCCAGCGCGAGCCCGGCCGCCGGGCCGTGGGCGCGACCCACCGCGACCGCACGGTTCAGCCGCACGACTGGCGTGGGCAGCAACCGGACCAGCGCGTCGTAGAGCACCGCGATCTGCCGCCAGTCGGTGTCCGCCGCGGTGCGGGCCTGCGCGTGGCACACCGCGATCGCCGCCTGCAGCACGTACGGCCCCGGCGGGCCGCCGAGATCGCGCGCCCGCAGCATCGCGGTGAACCCGCGCCGGATCAGCAACGGGTCCCAGCGGTCCCGGTCCTGCTCGTGCAGCTGCACCGGTTCCCCGCGCGGCCCGGTGCGCGCGGCCGACCGGGACGCCTGGATCTCCATCAACGCGACCAGCCCGTGCACCTCGGCCTCGTCCGGCGCGAGCTCGGCCAGCAGACGGCCCAGCCGCAGCGCCTCCTGGCACAGGCCGGGCCGCATCAGGTCGTCCCCGGCGGTGGCGGAGTAGCCCTCGTTGAAGATCAGGTACACGACCCCGAGCACCGACGACAGCCGCTCGGCCAACGCGGCGCCTTCGGGCAGCTCGATCGGCACGCCCGCAAGCGTTTGCTTCGCCGCCGCGATGCGCTGCGCGACCTGCTGCTCGGTGGTCAGGAACGCGCGCGCGATCTCCGCCGCCGACAGACCGCCGACCACCCGCAGCGTGAGCGCCACCCGCTGCTCGGTCGGCAGCACCGGGTGGCAGGACAGGAACATCAACCGCAGGACGTCGTCGTGCTGAACGTCCCGCGGCTGCGCCAGCTCGCGCGCGAGCTGCTCGTGCCTGCGCTCCAGCCGCTCGGTCCGCCGCTGGTGGTCGATCGCGCGACGCTTCGCGGTGGTCATCAGCCAGGCGGCCGGGTTTTCCGGCACGCCCGACGACGGCCACTGCTCCAGCGCCGCGACCAGCGCGTCCTGGGCCAGCTCCTCAGCGAGACCGACGTCCCGCACCAGCCGCGTCAGCCCGCCGATCAGGTTCGCCGACTCCCGCTTCCAGACCGCGTCGACCGTGCCGCGGACGTCGGTCACCCGAAGACCTGGTGGATGCGGCTCTCACCGTCCCCCACGATCCGGCGGAAGCGGCGGGCCAGCTCGACGGCCTCCTCCTTGGAGCTCACCTCGACCAGCGCGAAGCCGCCCACCGACTCCTTGGCCTCGGTGAACGGGCCGTCGGTCACGGTGATCTCGTCGCCCGCCGAGGTCACGCGCGTGCCGGCCGGGTCGAGCCCGCCGGTCGCCAGCAGCACGCCGGAGGCCGTCATCTCCTCGATGAACTTGCCCATCTCGGCGAACAGCTTCTCGTCGGGCGCTTGATCGGTGGCCATCTGCATCATCAGGAATCGCATCAGCCCAGCTTAGCGGCGCATTCCCTGTCACATCACCCGGACGACGTGTGGATGACCCTCCAAGAAAGGAACCCCCGAGATGACCACCACCGCCCTCCGGCCCGCCGCGTCCCGTCTGACCGCGCTGGCCGTCGCCGGCCCGCTGTGGGCCACCGTCTCCCTCGCCCAGGCGGCCACCCGCGACGGCTTCGACCTCACCCGGCAACCGCTCAGCTTGTTGAGCACCGGCTCGCTGGGCTGGCTGCAGATCGCCAACTTCGTGGTGGCCGGCGTCCTCACCGTCGCCGGCGCGAAGGAATTGCCCGGCAAGTGGGCGCCCCGGCTCGTGCTGACGGCCGGCGTGGGCCTGGTCGCCGCCGGGGTCTTCCCGATGGACGCCGTCGGGTTGTCCTGGCACGGCGTCGGGCACATGATCGCCGGCACCGTGACCTTCGCGTCGCTGATCGCCGCCTGCCACGTGCTGGGACGCCGGTTCTCCGGTCGCGACGCGGTTTTGTCGCACCTCGCCGGCACGGCCCTGCTCGTCGGCGACGGCTGGGCGATGGCCGGCGGTCCGGCCGGTTCGCTCACGCTCGCCGTCGGCGCCATCGCCGCCATGCTGTGGATCTCCGTCGTCGCCGCCCGTCTCCGCTGAAAGGCAGTCCTGCCATGACTGTCACCGAATACCTCGAGAAGCTGCCCGCCGCCCAGCGCGAAATCGCCGAACGCCTGGTCGGCCTGATCGAGACCGCCCTGCCCGGAACCGGCTCCGTGTGGCACGGACACCCGGTGTGGAGCCTCGGCCCCGCGCCCGGCAAGCAGGCGGTGTGCCTGGTCAAGGCCTACCCCAAGCACGTCACGTTCGGCTTCTGGCGCGGCCAGGAGATCGCGGACCCGTCCGGCCGCCTGCAGCCGGGAGCGCGCGGGATGGCGAGCGTGAAGCTGCGGGAGCCCGGCGAGATCGACGAAGAACTGTTCGCCAGCTGGCTCAAGCAGGCTGCCGAACTCTGAGCGGAGCGCCGGGCGATCCCGCCCGGCGCTCCGTCACGTCTCCGGCCGGCACAGCACCGGGTTCGCCAGCTCGGCGCAGGGCCGGTCGCCGTGCGAGCGGACGATGTCGGCGCCCACCTGGTTCGTCAGGTACCGCAGGAAGCTCGCCGCGAGCGAGTCGGCCTTCGGTTCGCCGTAGGTGTAGGCGTACTCGGTCTGCCAGAACGGGTACACGCCGTGGTCGGCGCCCTGCACGCTCGCCTTCTGGCCGTCGATCCAGACGGTGCGCACGTCCGCCCGCTTCTCCGCGGCGCCCAGTTCGCTGTAACCGATCGCGCCCGGGGTGGCGGCCACGGCGTCGAGCAGCGACTCGGTGTCGTTGCGGCGGCAGCGGATCACGTCGGCGGCCGTGCCCGGGCGTCGCGGCTCGACGCAGTCGTTGGAGTTCTCCCCCGGCTCGATCGCGTCGAGCACCTGCTGCTCGAACGTCGTGCGTGTGCCGGAAAGCGCTTCCCGGTCCACGATCCGCACCTCCTGGTCCGCGCCGCCCAGCTCCTTCCAGTTCCGGACGCGCCCGGCGAACACGTCACGCACCTGCGCCGCGGTCAGGTCCTGCACCCCGGCGTCCGGGTGGATGACGATCGTGAACAGCAGGAACGCGATCGGCCGCGGCAGCAACTGCGGTGACCGGTCGCCCTTCACCCCGTCGGAAAACGCCAGCACGTCACCGCTCTTGGCCGCGTTGAGCCGTTCCAGGCCGTCGGTGCTGCCGCTCATCTCGATGGTGAATTTCGCGCCCGGGCAGGTGCGGCTGTAGGAGCCGGTGGCTTCCCGCACGACGGGGGCGAACGCGGTGGAGCCGGTGACGGTGAGCGATCCGGAAGCGCAGTCCAGCGGCGGCGGGTCCTGCGTGGCCAGCCCGATCACGAACGGTTCGGCCAGCGCGACCGACACCAGCAGGTACACCAGCACGGTCAGCCAGCGCGGGATTCCGGTGCGACTCTTGGTCTCCCGGATCGCGCCGTTGCGCACGCCGCCCTTGATGCCGGCGATCACCACCGGATCCGGGCACTTCTTCACCTTCGGCCCGGCGCGGTCGAGCACCGCGAGGACCTTGTAGTGCTGGCCCTGGTTCAGCGGCACCTTCGGCAGCTGGATGACGCCGACGTTGCGACCGTCGCTGTCGACGATGTTGTCCACGCCGAGACCGGAGTTCTCGCCGAAGTTCTCACGCAGGAAGTCGTCGCTCAGCTCGGTCACGACCATGCCGGCGACGCGGCGGTCCGGGAAGTTGATCTTCACGCCCGCCTGGACGTTGCTGAGGACGGCGTAGTCCTGGCTGTCGATGTTCGTCGTGCCGGTGTTCTCGATGCGCACCAGCACGAACGACGGGTCGGTCAGCGCCTTGCCGTCCTTGTCGTCCAGGCGTTGCAGCGCGCCCGCGTTCTCAGCCGCGACCTCCTGCCGCGCGGTGGTGTCGACCTGCACGCGGTAGCCGAGCCGTTTGCGCCCGACGAACACGAACTCCCACAGAAACGCGAACACCGGCACCACGAGCGCCAGCACCGCCAGGACGATTTCCCAGGGAAAGTTGGACAACCGGGCCTCCGCGCTGGGGACACAGGACGAGACATCCATCTTGTGCGAGCGCGAGCCGGAAGATCACTTCTCCCCGAGCTGTTCGGCAGTTGTTCACCCGGGCGTCAGCCGCATTCGACCGACGAGGGGGTGTCGTCCTCCGGCCCGGGCAGGTCGACGCGGTAGCCGTGGAGCATTTCGTGCGCCCTGCCGTAGAAGTCCGGGCTCTCGTACCAGGTGCAGGTGACGCCGGTGTCGTTGGTCCAGGACGAGATCCGGTCGGCGAGGTCGTAGGTGGCGAGGTCCCCGACCCGGTCCCCCGGTCGCAGGGCCAGACCGCCGCCGGTGAAGCCGTGGTCCCGGTACAGGCACAGGCTGCCCTGCGGGCAGTCGCGGCCGTCGAACGTGGAAACCTCTTGTGCCGCAGCGGTGGCCGGCACGAACGCGATCGCCAGTACGGCGAGGAACACCGATGCACGCATGGCTCCGCGATACCCGCATCACCCGGATCAACGCGCTCATCACCGCATCGAGCTAGGGTGCCGGGAATGGCAGACCCCTACGGCTCGTTCGGACGCGGCTACTCGTCGGTGCGGCGGCCGGATCCGCGGATCGCCCGCTAGGTGCACGCCGCGCTCGGTGCGGCCGCGACAGTGCTGAACGTCGGCGCTGGCGCCGGATCGTACGAGCCGGACGGCCGGGACGTGCTGGCGGTCGAACCGTCGGCGACGATGCTGTGCCAGCGGCCGCCCGGTTCGGCCCCGGCCGTGTGCGCGGTCGCCGAGCACCTGCCGTGCGCCGACCACCGGTTCGACGCCGCGCTCGCCGTGCTGACGGTGCACCACTGGCGCGACCCGGCGACCGGGCTCGCCGAGCTGCGCCGCGTGTCCCGGCGGCAGGTGGTGTTCACGTGGGACGTCGAGGTGATGGCGCGGTACTGGCTCGTCGGCGAGTACCTGCCGGAGATCGCCGAGCGGGAGCGCGGCCTGGCGAACCTGGACGCGGTGGTGCGCGGGCTGAGCGGCCCGGACCGGCGGGTGGTGGTCAAGCCGGTGCCCGTCCCGTGGGACTGCAGCGACGGCTTCCTGGCCGCCTACTGGCGACGCCCACAGCTACCTGGACGACGACGTGCGGGCGGGCATGTCCGGCGTGGCGGCGCTGCCGTCGGACGTGGTGCGACCCGCAGTGCGGAAACTGGCCGAAGACCTCAGCTCCGGCAAGTGGCAGCGCGGCCACCACGACCTCCTGGACCGGGATTCACTGGACGTCGGCTACCGCCTGGTGGTCGCGACTAGTGCCCCGAGTCGTTGATTCGTCGGCAGCAGGCGGCGAGGAAGTCGCCCAGGTGTTTTCGCCAACCTACCGATCAACGGCCGCCGGCGGGAGGGCGATCAGCTGAGCGCGCCCGCGATCCCGCAGATCAGCGAACCCAGCCGCGTGTCCGACACACAGCCGCTCGCCGGCTGGGGCTGCATCGGGTCCGGCGCGGGCGACGAGGACGGCGGGGTGGGGGTCGCCGGTGAGGTGGGTTCCGCGGGCGCGGACGGCGCACCCGGTGGCACCTCGGGCGTCGGCGCGCCCGGCACCGGGAGCCCGGGCGCCGGCACCGACGGCACCGGAACCGGCGGGGTCGCCCTGCCCGGCCGGTTCACCGGCAGGACCCCGCCGACCTGGACCGGCGCGGGCCGGGTGACCTCCGGAGCGGGCGGGACGACAGGAGTCTTGGCCGGCGGCGCGACCGCGGGCGGCCGGGCGCCGATCCCGAGCGCGATCGCCGGCGCGTCGTCGCTCAACCCGTTCAACCCGGGGCCCAGCGTCCACGCCACACCCGCCGCCACCACCAGCGCCGCCCCGGCGGTCCCGATCTTCGCCTTCACTCCCATGCGCGCAGTTTAGCTTGCGCCGCAAGGCTTTCCGAGCAGTCAAATAGGTTACACCCGGACCGCGGCGAACCGCTCGGCCGCATCCCAGAGCTCTCGCTCGCGCCGCGGGTCGTAGGACTCCGGGGACGACGGGACGACCGCGCCTCGGTCCACATAGGACCCGCTCGGCGCGTCGATCGCACCGAGGACGACGTCGGCGAGGAATCGGCCCGCGGTGGCGGGGCTGGTCGCCCACGGCGTCCAGGTCATCGCGGGCAGGATCCGGCGCACCGCGAACCGGACGACCGGATTGGCGTCGCGGGTGAGTCCGGTGCCGGGCACGAACGCCGGGTTGTACGCCACGGCAGCGACCCCTGGCGGCAGGCGCCGCGCGTACTCGTGCACCAGGTGGATGGTGGCCAGTTTGCTCGTCGAGTACGCGGTGCGCCCCGCGGCCGCGCTCGACGGGTCCGGGAAGGCGCCGGGCCGCGCGAGCACGTCCGGGGACTGCCAGACCGGACCGGGCACAAGCCCCAGGTTGTGGCGGAAGTCGCCGAAGTGGGTGTCGCTGGTGGTGATCACGACCCGCCCTGGGGTGGTGAAACGGTCCTGCAGCACGCGGACGAACACGTGGTTGGCGAGCACGTTGACCGTGAAGGTCGACTCGTACCCGTCCGGTCCCGTCGTGAGCGCGTTCGTGTGCTGGACGCCCGCGTTCCCCACGAACGCGCGCAGCGGCGGCAGGTCACCGCGGTCCAGCCGGTCGCGGATCGCGCTGGCGGCGTCCCGGACACTGCGCAGCGAACTCAGGTCCGCGGTCACCGTGCCGTCGCCGAGGTCCGTTCGCGCGACGACGACCACGTGCGCATCGGGGTCCCGCCGACGGATCTCTTCCAGGGCGACGCGCCCGATGCCGCGGCTGGCGCCGGTCATGAGGATCGTGTGGCTCATGTGACCACCGTCCCGCCCGCCGCGGAGATCAGCCAGGGACCAGCAGTACCCACGCTGATCCGGCGGGGAACGGACAGAATGGACCCGTGCACACCGGTTTCGGCAGCCTGCTGCGCGCCTGGCGCGACCGCCTGTCCCCGGCCGACGCCGGCCTGCCCGTCACGACCGGCCGCCGCGCTCCCGGCCTGCGCCGCGAGGAGCTCGCCCAGCTGGCCGGGCTGTCGGTGGACTACGTGCTGCGCCTGGAGCAGGGCCGCGCGAAGAACCCGTCGGCGCAGGTGGTCGGCGCGCTGGCGCGGGCGCTGCAGCTGTCCCGGTCCGAACGCGACCAGCTCTACCGCGCGGCCGGCCTCCTGCCCCCGCAGGACGGGACGGTGAACGTGCA
The DNA here is from genome assembly GCF_040614175.1 of Amycolatopsis sp. NPDC006131. Taxonomy (NCBI): domain Bacteria; kingdom Bacillati; phylum Actinomycetota; class Actinomycetes; order Pseudonocardiales; family Pseudonocardiaceae; genus Amycolatopsis; species Amycolatopsis sp. NPDC006131. Next base: position 79,626 of record NZ_JBEXTX010000018.1, on the reverse strand, counting down.
CGTGCCCGCGGGCGTCCAGCGTCTCGTCGCGCGCCTCGGCGACGTGCCGATCGGCGTGTTCGCCGCGGACTGGACGCTGGTCTGGTGGAACGCGACCTGGTCCGCCCTGTTCGGTGAACCGGGCACCGACCGGAACCTCGTGCGAGCGGTCTTCACCGGCGCCAACCCGCCGGTGCGGCCGGAGCGCGGCGCGGAGGCGTTCGCGATGTCGCTCGTGGCCGACCTGAAGGACGCCGTGTCCCGCTACCCGGCCGACGCCCAGCTCGACCGCCTGGTGCGGGAGCTGCGCCGGACCTCGGGCGCCTTCGCCCGGTACTGGGACACGCAGACCACGGCGGCCGTGCACGAGTCCGAACGCAAGACGGTCACGCACCCCGAGGTCGGCGACATCCTGTTCGACTGCGACGTGCTGCTGGTGCCGGGCGCGGACCTGCGGGTGGTCACCTACACGACGGCGGCGGGCAGCGCGGACGCCGGCAAGCTGGACCTGCTGCGGGTCACCGGCGGGCGTCCGCTGACCACGTCCTAGAGGTCGTCGCAGGCGGCCCTGGCTCGGTTCATCGCCGCGTCGAACTCCGGTCCGGACGCCTCGAAAGTCCGCGTGACGATCTCGAGCGGCGCCTTCAACGCGTCGGCGAGGGCCTGGTAGCGCGGATCCTGCTCGGCTGCCGCCGCCGCGAGCTGCGACGCCGCGCCCCACCGCTGGAAACCGGCGTACTGGGTGCCGGGATCGAGCGACGTGGTGCGTTCCACTGCCGCGCAGGCCGCCTCGGCGTCCGACGCGGCAGCGCCCGGCGCGGAGCCGATCCAGACCAGCCCGACGACTCCCGCGCCGACCACTAGCCCCACCACGAGGGCGGTCACGACGAGCGGCCACTGGCGACGCGACGGCGGGGCGGGATAGGGCTGGGCCATGGAAGTCCTTCCGCGGGCGGGCTGTCCTCGCATGGACGTGCCGCCACCGCGCCCGGTTCCGCCGCGCCGGGCGGGTCAGCGCACGGTCACGTTGCTCCGGTCCGGAACAGCGGCTCGTGACCGGCGGGCGCACGCGTCGCACGTCCGATCCGGTTGCCACGCCTTCGCCGCGGCACGCAGGGCACGCCGGAGACTGCGCGGCGAACGGACGGCGCCGGCCTCGTCGCGCAGGGGCGTGCCGAACACCTGGAGCCTGCGCTGCTTGCGCCCGCACGCGCACACCGTGCGGCGGTAGCACCGGAGCACAGCGGATCCGTTCGCCACCCGTACCCTGCCGCGCCAGATCATCCGTGCCCCCTCGTGTTCGTCGCTCCGGTGTGGAGACGGCGCACCCTCGCTCGGCATGTCGCCAAACGAACCGACACGTTCGGATGCGATCGGGGTCACAGCCCGGCGCGGTCAGGTGTGGCGGCGCCGCAGCCGCCGCCACGCCAGCTTGTAGGGGTCGACCTCGAGGACCCGCCCGGCGCGCACGTCCGTCCGGGCGCGGGCCAGCGCACGCCGGGCTTCCTGCACGTCGATGCCGTACTCACGGCACCGCGCGAAGAAGGCGCGCAACGCGTCGTTCCCACCCACCCGATGATGATCGTCCGCAGGGCCTTCCCAAAACGTTGATCAACTGATCGTGTCACCGACGATCGCGGTGCCCGCGTGCAGCGCCGCACGCGCTGGGCCTGCTCCCTGTGGAACCAGCGTTGACCGCGGTCCCGGCTCACCTCGACAGCCCACGCACACCGTGAGTAGCATCACCCTCGATGCGGGGTGGATCGCGCGAGGGGTGGTTCGGTAGTGGAGAGCCCGCCGGCGCACCGTCACGGCGACGAGGAACGTGAACGGACCACACAACCGGCGGGAGACGCGGTGTCCGCGGCGGTGACGACCCTCCTGACCCGCTGGCGGGCGCGCTCACACGAACTCGGCTGGCCCGCGGACCTCGACTGGGAGACCGACGCGGCGCCCGCCGTCGTCGAGGCCTGCCTGACCGGCAGCGGCCTGCTCCCCGCGCTGCGCGAACTGGCCGACCAGCGCCTCGGCTCGGCCGCCACGGACAGTGACTTCGAGCGCGACGTCGACGCACTCGCTTCGTGCCTGCCCGGGGCCACGCTGGGGCCCGCCCCCGCGGACCTGGTGGCGGCCGCCGCCCGCGCGGTGCGGGAGATCGTCGCCCGCGACGCACTCCTCGCGCACGGCACCGATCCCGTGACCGGGTTGCGGACCCGCTCCGCCTTCGTGCACGACCTGACCTCGCCCGGCTACGGCGACGTGGACCCGCACGTCGTGGTGGCGCGGTGGGAACCGGCGAAGGCGCCCTGGTCCGCGATGTCGGTGCGGACCACGATCGCCGACCACCTCCGGCCGCACCTCGGCCCCCGTGAATCCGCCGGATCCGTCGGCCCGTGCGACATCGCGGTGCTGGTGACGAGCCCGGAGCGGGCCGAGCAGCTGGGCGAACTCCTCCGCGGCCTGCCGGGAACGCCGACGCTCACGGTGTCGATCGCCGGGTGGCCACGGGGCGCCGATCCCGCGCGGCGGGCCGAATGGCTGCTCGACCTCTTCCCGTCCCTGGTGGACGAACCGCTCATCTGAGCAACTCGCCGAGGTCCCGCGCGCAAAAATGGAGTAGCGTTACCGTTTCGTGATAAGCGCCCGCCCGCGGTCGTGCCGTATCGGCTCGCCCAGCACAGCCGTTATCCGTAAAACCCGCCAATCACCCGTTGAGCGGACAGAACGCGAAATTATCCGCTCTCAGTAGTCCGAATTCACCCAATCGGTTCGCCAAACCTGTAGTTGCATTCTTCACCTGGAAGTGCATTGGAGGAGGGGCTGATGGGTGACACCGCGACGCGGGAGCTGGCCGGCATGTCGGACGACGATCTGCTCGGCGAAGCTCGTGGGGGTGATCGCGAGGCGTTCGCGGTCCTGGTGCACAGACACCAGGCCGCGGTCCTGAGATACGCGTGCTCGGTCGCCCGCTGTCCGGCGGACGCGCAGGACCTGACCGCCGACGCGCTGGTGCGGACGATGCTGGCGCTGGAGGGCGGCGGCGGCCCGGCCACCAACTTCCCCGCCTACCTGCGGACCACGGTCCGCCGCCTGGCCATCGACCTCGGCGCGCGGAACGGGCGCGCCGTCGCGGCGGGCCTGTCCCCGGTCGTCGTCGAGCCGAGGACGCCGCCCCTGGACGAGCAACTGGAGGGCGACCGGAACCTGGCGGACGCGTTCGCGGCCCTGCCCGCCCGCTGGCGCCGCGTCCTCTGGATGGTCGAGGTGCTCGGGCACCGCCCCCAGGACGTGGCCGTCGAGCTCGGCATCGCGCCCGCCGCCGCGTGCTCGCTGCTGTGGCGGGCGCGGACGGCGCTGCGGCGGCAATACGAACTCCTCGCGTCCCGCGATTCGTGACCGCCGGATTTCATCACGCGTTTCATCAACCGTCCGCATTGTCCGGACTCACCGGCGCAGGTATACCGGAAGAGAAAGCGTATTCCCGTCGACGGCCACGGAGGACCAACCCGGTGCGGATTTCGGTGCTGGGCAGCGGGATCGTCGGTCGCACCCTGGCCGCGCGGCTGGTCGAGCTCCGGCACCGCGTCGTGATCGGGAGCCGCGACCCCGGGCAGCCGCACATCACCAGATGGGTCCGCGCGGCGGGCGAACTGGCACGGGCCGGCACCTACGCGGAGGCGGCGCGATCAGCGTCGATCGTGGTCAACGCCACCGCCGGAACGGCCACTGTGGACGCTCTGCGCGCGGCAGGCGAGGCCGAACTCGCCGGCAAGGTGCTGATCGACGTGGCGAACCCGGTCAGCGACCCGGCGGCGGACCCGCCCCCGATGCGGACCGGCGAGCGCAGCCTCGGCGAGGAGATCCAGGCGTTGTTCCCGCAGACCAGGGTGGTCAAGGCGCTGAACACGGTGAGCCCGTCGGTGATGGTGAACCCCAAGCGCGTGCCCGGCGGGCACGTCGCGTTCCTCGCCGGCGACAGCAGGCAGGCCAAGACGATGGTGACCGGCCTGCTGCGTGAGTTCGGCTGGCCCGCGGACGCGATCGTCGACCTCGGCGACATCACCGGCGCCCGGTCGATGGAGATGCTGTTCCCGCTGCGGCAGCGGCTGAGCAGGTCCCTCGGGCACACCAACTTCAACCTCGGGGTCCTGCACGCCTGACGGCGCTAGGACGCCTGCCGCCGCTCGGCGTCGGGCTGCCCGGGCACGACGAGCAACCCCGCCCGGAACGCCAGGGCGACGGCGTGGGTGCGGTCCCGCGCGGCGAGCTTGCGCAGCACCCCGCGGACGTGGGTCCGGATCGTCTCCACCGACAGCAGCAGGCTCGCCGCGATCTGCGTGGTGCTGAGCCCTTCGGCGATGAGCTGCAGCACCTGGTACTCGCGCCCGCTCAGGGCGGGTCGCGGCGCGACCGGAGGTGGCTCCTCCCCCGCGATCTCCCGCGGCAACAGCAATCCCCGCAGCTGCCCGTCGACGTGGATCTGCCGGGTCGCTGCGGAGATCGCCTCGGTGATGCGCAACGGGTCGGCCGCGCGCGCGACCACCCCGCGCGCCCCCGCGCGCAGCAACTCGCCGAGGTGGGCGCGGTTCAACTGGCCGGGTTCCAGCAGCACCACCACCGCGACCGTGTTCCGCACCCCGGTCAGCAGCGGGATGAGCTGTGGCTGGCGGTTCACGCCCGCCCCGAGCAGGACGACGTCGGGGTGCGCGTGCTCGACCAGGCGGAGCAGGTCCGGCGCGGTGCCCGCGTGCCCGGCCCAGCGCATCGTGGTGCTGCGCCGGACCAGCGCGAAGAGCCCCTCGCGGAAGAGCGGAAGCGAGTCCGCCACCGCGACCCGGATGCCGGCTCTGCCGTGGACGGCGGAAGTCGTGGACAAGGTTGTTCCTCCTCTGGTTGCGGTTGTCAGCGCAGCAGCCGCCGGATCCCGGTGACCGGGCCGATCGCGTCGATGTCCGCGATCCGGACCGGCTCACCGGGGCGGGACGCGTGCACCGCACGCGACCCGTCGATCGCGACGGCGACGTGGCTGACGGGCTGGTAGTAGAAGACGAGATCGCCGGGGCGCACCTGGTCCCGCGGCACGGGGACACCCACCTCCGCCTGCGCTGCGCTCGTGCGCGGCACGGCCAGGCCGGCGGACCGGAACGCGGCCAGCACGAGGCCCGAACAGTCGTAGCTGCCGGGCCCCTCGGCGCCCCACACGTACGGTTTGCCGAGCTGTGCCAACGCGAACCGCACCACGTTCCCGCCATCGCCCTCCGCGACCGGCGGCAGCGCGTCCACCCGGCGCTGTTCGTCCACCCGGTTCTGGGCGTCCTGAACGCCGCGAAGGGCGGCGTCGCGCCGTGCTCCGGCGGCCGCGAGCGCATCGGCCGCCGCGGTGCGGGCGGCTTCGGCCTGTGCCAGGGCATCCGCGGACGTGGTGACCGCGGACTCGGCCTGGCGCACGGATTCGTCGGCCGCCCGTACCTCGGCGAACTGATCGGCGGCGACGAAATCGAGCAGGGGCAGGGCGGCCCGGTAGTCCAGCGGCGCGCGGTTGTCCAGCACCGCGAACTCCCGGCCACGGCGGAACTCCGCGGAGACCCCGGAGTAGAAACCGGCCACGCGCGAGCGGGCCGCCACGGCAGCGGACCGTGCCACGCGCAACGCCTCGCCGGTGGACCCGTTGCCTGCCCGCGCGGCCGACAGGTTCAGCTCAGCCGCGGCGAGTTCGGCTTCCTTGCCGCTCACTTCGCTCTGCACGGCGGCGAGTTCGTCCTGGGCGCGCCGGAGTTCCTGGTACGCACTGTCCACGTCGAGTCGCGGTGCGGCCAGTGCCGGCGCGGCCCCGAGCACGGCCGTCAGCCACACCACGACCAGCAGCGTCATCCTGACCACACCGAACAGACCGGCCGGCGCGGCGGATCCTGACGCGCAGCGGCGGATCAGGGCGGGAAAAGACCGGCCCGGATCGCGAGCGCCACCGCGTGCGCCCGCGACGACGCCCGCAACTTCGTCTTCGCCGTGCGCACGGCGGATCGGGCGGCGGCAGGGGTGAGACCGAGTTCGGCCGCGGTCTCCTCCGCCGTCATCCCGCGCGCGGCGCACTCCAGGACCGCGATCTCCTGCGCCGTCAGGCCGGTCACCCGGTTGCCGGGCGTCCGGGCCACCGCGGCGACCTCGGCGAGCGCGCCGAGCACGTTGCCCGGCAAACCGTTGCGGAGCAACGCCCAGCTGATGACGCCGTCCACGCCGGGCGGCGGTGGTGCGTCCTCGGCCAGCAGCAGCACGACCGCGGACGGCGCCGCCGCGCGGATCTCGCGGCACAGCGCGGGCACGTCGTCCACTTCGCCGTCGACGATCACGATGTCCGGATCGGACTGTCGCAGCGCGCGGAGACCCGCGACACTCGTGTTCGCGATCTCCCACCGCGGCGCCGGGCCTCCCGGCTGGGCCGACCGCAGCGCCCGCGCGCGAGCCGGGTCCTCCCCGACGTACATCGCGACGAGGGCGGCCGCGGGCATCCACCAACTCCTGTGTGTCTTCAAACCGGTGACCCGAGACTAGTTGATCTTGTGCGCACCGAGCGGGTGAACCGCAAGGACACTGTCAGTAGCAGTAAGCGCTTCCAGACGAACGCTCTTCCGCGGTGGTTACTATCCGAGAAGTGCACGACGGCAGCTCGCTCGACGAGTTCCCCGCAGAACTGCGCCGGATCGTCGGCGCGCAGGACTGGGACGAGCTGGAGGACTTTTGCGACCGGCACTGGCTGGCGTTGCCCGCGGACCTGGCCGCGACGCTCGTCGCCGCGCTCGGGTCGATCCCGCCCGAAGTCCTGCACGGCAGGCCGCGGCTGGTGATCGCGTGGCTCACCAACGCCCACGCGCTGGCCGGCCCCGCGGACGCGGAACTGCGCGCGTTCCTCCGGCGCTACATGGAAGTGGGTGCGCGGATGGCCAACGAGTTCGACCTGACCGCGGACGTCCCGCCCGCCACGCTGATCGCGCTGGGCACCGCGAAGCTCGTCCAGTTGCGGGGGCAGGGCAGCCTGGACGAGGCGGACGAGCTCGGCGAGCAGCTCGCGCGGCGGGTGGACGAACTCCGCCCGCTGCCGCGGGAACGGTCGACCTTGCGGCCCGGATGGCTTGCGCTGCAACGAGGTCTGACCCGGTCGCTGGCCGGTGACCTGGACGGCGCCACCACCCTCTACCAGCTGGCGCACGAGCAGGCGCGGGCCGAGCCGCTCACGCACTTCGCCGGGATCAACGCCGCGGCGAACCTGGCCATGGTGTTCGCGCACCAGGGCCAGCAGGAGGCGGCCGCCCGCTGGATCAAGACGATGCGGTCGTACCCGCCACCGATGCCGTCGGTCGCCTTCCTCGGCACCGTCGGGGCGACGATCGCCGAGGGCTGGCTCGCGCTCGACCGGCACGACCGGGACGGCGTGGCGGCCGCGCTCGCGGTGACCGGCGACGGCACCAAACCGATCGAGGTGTGGCCGTTCGTCGCGGCCCTGGTCGGCGCGGCCGCGCTGCACTTCGGTGATCCGGCGGACGGGCTCGACCAGCTCGAGCGGATCCGGATCAGCAGGCAGGCCACCGCCGGGCCGGGCATCGCGCAGCAGGTGCTGGACCGCGCCAGGGCCGACCTGCTGATCGCCGCCGGACAGGGAAACCGCGCGCTGCGGATGCTCCGGCGCGAAACGGCCGCGGTGCCGGCATGGCTGGCGGTCCCGTCGGCCCGGCTGCACCTGCTGGCGGGCGACCACCGGCAGGCCAGGGCGATCGCCGCGCGCAGCGTGTGGGACGCGGGCACGCCGCGCCGCGACAAGGCGCAGCTGCTGCTCGTGCACGCCGTGGCCGCGCTCCGGATGGGTGACCGGGAAGCCGCCCGCGGCGCCGTCCGGATGCTGTCCTCGGTCCGCGAGCCGGACGAGGTGGCGTCGCTGGTGACGCTGCCCGCGGCCGAACGCGCGGAACTCCTCGGCGAGATCGAGCTGACGAAGACCGCGGCCGCGCGCCTGGACCACGCGCGCCCGGTTTTCCCGGAGCGGATCGACCTGGTGGCGCTGACCAACCGCGAGCACCGGGTCCTGACCGAGCTGGCGCAGGGCCACTCGCCGCAGGAGATCGCCCGCAGCCTGGTCGTCTCCGTGGCGACGGTCCGCTCCCAGTTGCAGAGCGTCTACCGGAAGCTGGGCGCCTCGAACCGGGACGAGGCGATCATGCGCACGTACGAGCTGGGCCTGCTCTGAGCCGGGGTGGCGCACACTCGCCGGGAACACCGCCCGTCCCACCCCCTTCGACCCCAGAGCCGGACGGCGTCCGCCGGCGAGCTTCGCGGCCCCCCGCACCACTCAGACCGGGCAGGGGCCGCGGACATGACGCGGCGGGTCAGGGAGTTCGGCCGTCGCCGGTGAGGAACGCGGTGAGGTGCCGGGCCTCCTCGTCGACGGCGGTCCGCTCGGCGCGGGTGAAGCGGCGCAGCGGGGTGACGGTCACGGTGTCCGCCTCGACGGTCCAGGTGGCGGCGACGCGGCCGTCGACCAGCACGACGCGCTCACCGGCCACCGAGAGGTTGCGGTGGGCGTCATCGATGATGCGGCTGCGGTCCTGGTAGCCGAGGATCGCGTTGTCGAACGCGGGCAGGAACCGGACGGGGGCGGGTGTGCCGGGGTCGGGGCGTGGCGCGTCGGGCAGGTCGAGGAGTTCGCGGCCGTGTTCGTCGCGGAAGGCGACCAGTTCGTCGCGGATGGCGGCCACCGCGGCGGGCAGCCCGGCGAGGCCGCTCCAGGCGCGCAGGTCGGCCACGGTGGCCGGGCCGAAGGCGGCCAGGTAGCGGCGCGCGAGCGCCTGCCCGACGGGATCCGCGCCGTCCTCGGGGAGCGGCTCGACGTCGCGTCCCAGCCAGGAGGACAACCGGACGTTCTGGACGCCCGCCTTGGCGCGCCACAGCCCGCGCGGCGGCACCTGCACCGTCGGCACGAGTGCGGCGATCGCGAGTTCGCCCAGCGGGCGTGGCCCCGCGGACGGCCAGCGCCCGGCGAGCGCCCGCCCGATGTCGGCCATGGTGCGCGGCTCGTCACGGGCCAGCTCCGCCCGCGCCGCCGCGGCCACCTCGCCGGGGTCCACGCCATCCAGCTCGCGGCGGTAGACGCCGAACACCCGCTGGCGCAGCATCGCCTCGTGGCGGCTCCGCCAGGCCAGGACGTCGTCCGCCGTGACGAGGTGAATGGTGCGGCGCATGAGGTGCGTGCGGACGACCCGCCTGCCGGTCAGCAGCTCGTCGAGGGCGGCCGGCTGGAACCCCCGAAGCCGCGACCACAGCCCGACGAACGGTTCCTGGGGCTCCTGGGCCTGCAACCCGCACAGGTGGGAGACCACGTCCACGACCGGCAGATCGGCCCGCTCGAGGAGCAACTGGCGAGCCAACGCCGCCCGGTTGAGGGCCCTGCTGTCCAGAGTGGTCACAGTGCCCATGGTCGCAGGGGAAGCGGTCAGGTTGTGTCCTTTTTCAGGTCGCTTCCGTCAGCGCGGCCAGCCGGAAATCCACCAGTGCCACCGCCTCCTCGGCGGTGCAGCTGCCGACCAGGATCCACGTCGCGAGGCCGGCCGTCATCGCGATCAGGCTGTCCAGCTCCCGCCGTGCGCCGGGCAGCACCGCCTCCAGGCGCGCCGCCAGATCCCGCGGGATGTCCCGGGTGAGGGCGGCGATCTCCGGGTTCGTCGCGCTGTAGGACAGGTACGCGTGGTAGATCGCGGTGGTGCGGCGGCTCGTGTCGTCGAGGGGCAGCATCCCCGTCAGGCATGCCCGCACCACGGCCACCGGGTCCCGGCCCGCGGACGTGAGCGCCTCCCGCATCCGGGCCACGGCGACTTCGATGACCCGCTGCAGCCCGTACCGGACCATTTCGTCCTTCGTCCGGAAGTAGTACTGCACCAGGTTCATCGAGACGCCGGCCTGTGCGGCCACCCGGCGCAGTGTCACCGCGGGCAGCCCCTCGGCGACCGCGATGTCCCACACCGCCTCGGTGATCTCCCGGCGGCGCTGTTCGTGATCGACCCGTTTCGGCACCCCCGAATATTATAGTGCAAGTGCACCATAAAAACCTGGGGGTCGACGATGACCAGTGGTTTTCCCAACGAACGAAGCCGATCCCGCTACCTCGAGGTGTACGAGGAGCTGTCCGACTGGCCGGTCCCGGTGACCGAGCTGGCGGTCGAGACCAGCTTCGGCACGACCCACGTCCACGTGTGCGGCGACGGCCCGCCGGTCGTGCTCCTCCACGGCATCATGGTCACGTCGCTGTCCTGGCGGCCCTGCGTCGCCGGCTTGGCGCCCCACCGCCGCGTCTACGCGCCCGATTCGCTCGGCGAACCGGGGCGCAGCGTGCAGACCAGGCCGATGCCGGACGCGCAGGCGAACGCCGACTCGCTGGCCGAGGTGCTCGACCGGCTCGGCCACGACCGCGTGCACCTCGCCGGCGTGTCCCGCGGCGGATGGCTCGCGCTCAAACCCTCGTGCTCGGCGGGGCCATTGTCCTCGCCCAATTCGCGCACCACACGAGGGGCCTCGTGGTCGACGTCGAACGCGGTGACTCCGGTGACGCGGTCCGGCCGGCGCGCGGCGAGGTGATCGGGACGGTCATCGAGCGCCCCAGCCCACTGCACGACGCACACGCCCAGCGGGACCGGCTGCGCGCTCTCGCACCCGGGATCACGGTCGAGGTCGTCCCCGGCGGGCACGACCTGGACCTGCTCGACCCGGAGTTCGTCGTCGACCGGATCCGTGCCACGACCTGACCGCCGCGCCGAGGCCGAGCAGCACCGCGCACCCGATGGTCGCGAAGACCACCGCGAAGATCGGATCGTGGAACACGAAGGGGAGCGCTGTCCCGAAGGGCACGAGCCAGCAGGTGGCGACGACGAGCACGATGTCGCGAAGGTGCTCGCGGCTGAGCCGTTTCAGCGGATCCTCCCGTCGTGTCGCGTGCGTCAGTCCTGGCTCCGGTTGTGGTGGTGCAACCAGACCCCCTCCGCGCGCTCACTGGCCTCGGGATCGAAGTAGTCGCCGGTCTCGAGGTCCTCCAGCAGGGTCGCGTGCGTCGGCGCCCAGCCCAGTATCGCCTGCGTGTGCCGGCTGGAGACCGGCACGTCAAGGGAGAAGAACGTGGCCAGGAACGGGTTCCCGAGATGCTCGGCGGCCTGCTCGAGTGTCATCGAGGCGGTGGGGATCCCGAGAACCTGCGCGATCTGCTCCGCGACGCTCTTGATCGTGACGGCGTTTTCGCCCGCGCCGTGGAGCACGCTGCCGGCAGGAGCTTTCTCCAGTGCCAACCGGAACAGGCGGGCGGCGTCGGCGCGGTGGATGGCCGGCCAGCGGTTCGCGCCGTCCCCGATGTAGGCGGAGACGCCGGCCCTGCGGGCGGCCGCGATGAGCGCCGGGATGAACCCGTAGTCACCTGGGCCGTGCACGGTCGGCGCGAGTCGCACGACGCCGGCTCTGACCCCGCGATCAGCGAAGCTCAGGCAGGCCCGCTCACCCGGGATGCGGAACGCGGCGACCGAATCGGGATCCGGCGCGTCCTGCTCGGTGCTGACCCGGCCGGCCTTGGTCACCAACGTGCCCGAGGTGCTGACGAACGGTTTGCCGGACCCGGCCAGCGCCTCACCGAGCGCTTCGATCGCGGCGCAGTCGCGGCGGATCAGGCCGTCCGGATCGGCGTAGTCGCCGCCGAAGGCCATGTGCAGGACGCCGTCGGCGGCTTCGGCGCCGCTGCGCAGGCTGTCCAGGTCGTCCAGACTGCCCCGGTGCGGTGCGGCACCCAGAGACTCCAACCGGGCCGCCGCGGCATCCGAGCGCGCCAGGCCGGTGACGGTGTGGCCGGCCGCGACGAGCTCGGCGACGACGGCGGGGCCGGTCTGCCCGGTACCGCCGGTGACGAAGACATGCATGGAAACACCCCGCAGATAGTGCCAGTGACTGACACTACGGTACGCGTAGCGCCAGTCACTGACGCAACGTGACGCCAGTCACTGACGTTATGCGGTAGCCTCGCGAGGTGCCACGGAGCGGAGCAGAAGCCCGTCGCCGCCTGCGACAGGCGGCCTTGGAGCTGTACCGGGAACGGGGGTTCGACCAGACGACCGCGGCGGAGATCGCCGCCAGGGCCGGGGTCAACGAGCGCACCTTCTTCCGGCACTTCCCGGACAAGCGCGAGGTGCTCTTCGACGGCGAAGCGGACCTGCGAACCGCGCTGATGCGAGCGGTGGCCGAGGCGCCCGAGGGGCTGGAGCCGTTCGAGGTGCTGCTGCACGCCTTCCGGGAATCCGCGCGGAACCTGGAGAACAACCGCTCGTTCTCCGAGCCCCGGTGGAAGATCATCGCGGTGACGCCGGCCCTGCGCGAACGAGAGCTGGCCAAGCACGCGTGGCTGACGGACGCGGTGGCGGAGGCGTTGCGGCAGCGGGGTCTCGGCGACGGGTTGTCCGACCTGGCCGCCCGCACGGGCTGGGCCGCCTACCAACACGCGGTCCAAGCCTGGATGGACGACCCCGCGCAGAGTCTGACCACGCACCTGGAGCGGGCGTTCGACGATCTGCGCGCCCTCACCGTCCCGTCGGGGCTGGCTCAGGCCGAGAGCTGACCCCGATCAAGCGCGACCCGCCCTCGACGCCGGGTAGGGCGCCGGGCTGGTGCCTCCCTCTGCGCAGCACCAGCCCGGCGACCAGGTCAATCACTCCACGGGTGCCCGGCGACCACCGAGTTACTCCACGGGTGCCCGGCGACGACGGAGTTGTTCCAGTCGTGCCCCGCCACCACGGAGTCGTTCCAGTCGTGCCCGGCGACCGCGACGAAAGCCGCCGCCGCCAGAACCGCCGTGACGATGCCCTTGATGCGCATGCCTTCCCCCTGACGAGTCGAGGTAACTGTCCCGCGCAGCGTCCCGCCACCGTGCATCACATCTGCATCACGGGCGCCCCGGCCGCCTCCGGCGAGTGGTTGTCTGGACCGCGCCATGGATTTTCGGGTACTGGGGCCGGTCCAGGTGCTGGCCGGAGACCGCCCGGTGCGGGTGTCGGGGCCGCGGCAGGAACGCGTCCTCGCCGCGCTGGTCCTCGACGCCGGCCACGTCGTCCCGGTGTCGCGGCTGGTCGAGGTGGTCTGGGACGGCGATCCCCCGGCGACCGCGGTGCGCCAGGTCCGCAACGTCACCTCGGCGCTGCGCCGCGCGCTCGTCGCGGCCGGGTTCCCCGACGACGTCCTCACCGCCACCGGCCCGGGGTTCGTCCTGAACCCGCCGGACAGCGACCTGGCGCGCTTCGAACGGCACGCCGCGGCCGAGGAGTACCGGGAGGCGCTGGCGTGCTGGCGCGGCCCGGCACTGGCGGGCGTCACCAGCCACGCCCTCGCCGGCGAAGTCGCCCGGCTGGAGGAAAAACGGCTGACGATCCTGGAAGCGCACCTGGCCCGTGCGGGCGACATCGCGGAACTGACCGCCGCGGTCGCCCAGCACCCGGTGCGCGAAGGGCTCGCCGCGTTGCTCATCCAGGCGTTGTGGCGGCAGGGACGCACCGCCGACGCCCTGCTCACCTACCGGCGCACCCGGGACCGGCTGGCCGCCGAACTCGGCGTCGAACCCGGACCGGCCCTGCGCGCCCTGCACGCGCGGATCCAGCGGGACGGCAGCGCGTGCTACCTGCCCTACCGGACGCCCGACTTCACCGGCCGCAGGCGCGAGCTCGACCTCGTGCTCGGCGCCTTGCACGGCGGGAACGTCGTGCTCGTCCACGGGATGGCGGGCGTGGGCAAAACGACTCTCGCGGTGCACGCCGCGCACCGGGCCGCTTCCCGCTTCCCCGACGGCCAGTTGTTCGTCGACCTCCACGGCTACTCGCCGGGCCGGGACCCACTGGATCCCGCGGCCGCGTTGTCGTCCCTGCTGCTCCAGGTCGGCGTCCCGGCGCCGCAGCACCCGGGCAGCCTCGACGACCGCGCGGCGTTGTGGCGGGCACGCACCTCCGGCCGGGCGCTGCTGGTCCTGCTCGACAACGCCGCCGGGGCGCACCACCTCCTGCCGCTGCTCCCGGGGTCGGCGTCCGTCGCGGTCCTCGCCACCAGCCGGCGCCGCCTCACCGCGGTCGACGGCGCGGTGCCGGTGCCGCTCGACGTCCTGCCCGAAACCGACGCCGCCGCGCTGTTCACCGCGGTCTCCGGACGACGCGACCACGGCGTGGCCCGGCTGTGCGGCGGGCTCCCCCTGGCGATCCGGATCGCCGCGTCCCGCGTGCGCCACCAACCCGGCCGGGCCGCCGAACGCCTGGCCGGCCGGCGATCGAGGCTCCGCGAGCTGCGCACCACCGACCGCGACATCGCGGCGGCGTTCGCACTGTCCTATCGCGACCTCGGCGAACCCCAGCGGTACCTGTTCCGCGTCCTCGGCATCCACCCGGGCCCGCTCGTCACCCCGGACGCCGCCGCGGCGCTGACCGGGCTCCCGGACACCGAACGCCTGCTGGACGACCTGTGCGACGCCCACCTGCTGAGCCGCCCGCACCCGGACGGGTACACGTTCCACGACCTGCTGGCCGAGTACGCCCGCGACCTCGTCCGGCCCGGCGAAGCGAGGGCCGCGCGGGACCGGTTGCTCGGCTACTACCGCGACGGCGGCGACACCGAGTGGCACGTCCGGGAACGCCCGAACCTGCGCGCAGTGGCCGAGTTCGCGCTCGCGCAGCGGTGTGAGGTCCACGCGTGGCGCATCGCCGACCACGCCGCCCAGTTCCTGCGTGTCCGGGGGCACCGGGACGACTTCGTCGCCGTGGCCCGCGCCGGGTTCGCGGCCGCGGAACGTCTCGGGGACACCGAGGCGTTGCTGCGCAGTCTCGACAACCTCGCCAACGCCCAGTGGGACAGCGGTGACCTCGACGCGGCGATGACCACGACGCGAAGACGTCTCCGGCTGGCCGTCGACGATCCGGCGGCCCAGGCGAGCGCGCTGTCCCGGATCGGCACGCTGCACGGGATGCGGGGCGACTACCGGACGGCGATCACGTACTACCGGCAGGCTCTCGACGTGCCGGCCGACGAGCGCCTCACCGCGCTGGTGCTGGGCAACCTCAGCCACGCGCAGGAGATCCTCGGCGACTTCGCCGACGCGCTCACCTCGATCTCCCAGGCCCGTGACCTGCGCGAACGCGCCGACGACCGGCACGGCTCGGTGCTCAGCGACGCGCAGTACGCCCACGTCCTCGCCCGGCTGGGACGGACGCGCGATGCCGTCGGAACCGTGTCCGAGGCCGTCTCGAGGGCCGTGCGGCTCGGCTACCCGTTCGGCGAAGCGTGGGCGCGCACGGACCTCGCGGACGTCCTGCTCGCCGCGAACCGGCCCGCCGAAGCCCGCGAGCACGCCGGACGCGCCCGTGACCTGCTGATGCACCTCGACCACCCCCTCCTGCTCGCCATGGCGGCCAACAGCCTGGGCGACGCGCACCACGCGCTCGGCGAGACAGCGCTCGCGCGCGAGTGCTACGGCCTGGCGCGGGAAACCGCCACGCGGGTCGGCTACCGGCGCGAGCGGGAGCGGGCAGAGCGCGGTCTCGCACGTGATCTCGGCGATACCGGCGTAACGGATCGCGGCCGTCGGCGACGAAGGCGGTGAATCGTGTCCGGCGCTCTACCGAGGGGGTGTGCTCGTGTCCGCATGGTTCCCCTCGCGCGCCAGAAGACGCGTGTGGACACTCGTGACGGCCATCGCGGTCCTCGCCGCGGGGCTGGCCGGGCTCGACTGGATCAACATCGGCGCGAACCCCCTGGGCGAGGTGGCGAAGGCGCGATCGGTCAGCCGGCTCCTGCAGCCGGAGGTGGGCGCACCGCCCCGGATGACCCGGCTCGCCGGGCACCCGCTGCTCGCCCACGACGTCAAGCTCGCCGACGTCACCTGCAAGCTCCCGCCGTTCGACACCCCGCCCGAACCGCTGCAGGCCTACTACGAGGCCGCGGTCGGGTGCATGGAAGCGGCCTGGGCGCCGGTGTTCGCCGCGCTCCGGGTGCCGATCCGGCCCGTCACGATCAACGGGGCGGACGACATCCCGCGCAATCTCTGCGGGCGGCCGTCCGCGGACGAGGCGGCCGCGATGTACTGCTCCGCGAACACCACGATCTACATGCCGCGCAGCCGCGTGCTGGTCCCCGGCGTCGACGCGCGGTACCAGCGGGCCATGGTGCTCCCGATCCTCGCCCACGAGTACGGGCACCACATCCAGTACCTCAGCGGCATGCTCCGGGCGGCCGAGCGGGCGCAGGACGACGCAGGCCACGGTTCGGCGGCCGCGCTGGAGACGACCCGCCGCGTCGAACTCCAGGCGACGTGCTTCGCCGGCCTGTTCCTCGGTGACGCCGCGCGCGGCGGATCGATCACGAAATCCGCCGCGGAAGAGATGATGGACACCTTCCACACCACCCTCAGCAGCGAAACGCACGGCTCGCGATTGAGCCAAGCCGACTGGGCGGACCGCGGCCACCGGACCAACGCCACCGCCCAGTGCGACACGTGGACCGCCCCGGCCGACGACGTGGGCTAGCTAGTTCCCAGTGCGCGCTGGGAAGTTCCCCGAAGGTGCGAACGGGCGGTCTCAACCTGCACGACCTCACCGCCGGAGCAGCGCCGCCATGGCTGTCCTCGAATTCCGGCGGTCACCACCTCGGCATCAACGCCACCCTCGACGGCACGGCCGGCGCAGCACGTTCGCCCCCACCCACCTGGGCGGGCAACCCGCCGTCTACACCAACGCCGACGGCGGAGATGTGCAGCCCTTCGCGGCCAGAAAGCCGCCCTCTACCAGGGCGAGGAAGTCGCGGCCATGGTCTGCGCGCCCGGCAGCACCTGCGACTACCCCACCGGCACCGGGCTCTCCGGCGCGGATCTCACCGACGAGCAGAAGCAGCTTCTCCTCAACCCGGGCCGAACGCCTACATCGAGTTCGCCAGTCAGCAGGGTTCGGCGGGCGCCGACGTCAACGGCGTGAACACCTCCGGCTGGGGCCACGTCCACACCATCTACCGCGACCCCACCAACGACTACGCGAACAGCGCCACGCAGCAGGAAGCCACCGGCGGCATGGGTGCCGGCGCCCCGCCGGCAGGCGGCACCCCACCCGCGGGCAACTGACGCCTCGACTGGCAGTACCTCTCCTGGTTGCGCTCCCGTACCCGGCGCCTTGACCTGCGCGCCCTGACGATCTTCGTGACACCACCACGCCAGCACCCGGGCCTAGATTGAACGCTGTTTTCCTTTGGTCACAACGAAAACCCGGGAGGGTGTGGATGCGCAAGCATTGGAGACCGGCGATCACCGGCGCGGTACTGGCTCTGGGACTGGCTTTGCTGCAGACGCCGTCGGCGTCGGCGGCTTCGGCCGACGGTTCCTGGTCGGTGACGCCGGTGGACGGCGGCTACCGGATCACTCTGACGCTCGACAAGCGGCTCCCGGCGCGGGACGCGTCGCCGGAACTCGCGGTCGACGGCCGGTCCCTCGGTGAGGCGCAGGAGTCCCGGGACGGCCGGACGCTCACCCTGGTGACGACCGATCCCGCCGCGGCGAACCCGTCGTCGGTGCGGGTGGCGTGGCAGGGCGTGGTGCCCGGCACGAGCACCCGCAGTGCCGCCACCGCGACCGACGTGCCCGCCGGGACGCCGATCACGTCCGCGCCCGAGGCAACGGGACGCTACGGAGTCACCCGCGCCGACTACGACTTCGGTGACACCGCGCTCCAGCTGTCCGGGTTGACCGGCGTGCCGGTCGAGGAGCGGGCCGCGGTGTGGGTGCCGGTCGGAGCGTCCGGCAAGCGGCCGGTGGTGGTGTTCCTGCACGGCCGAGCGGACGCCTGCTACGACCCGGACTCCGGCGCGTTCGACAACGCGAACTGGCCCTGCGTCAACGGCCTCGAGCCGGTGCCCAGCTACCTCGGCTACGCCCGGCCGGCGGAAACCCTCGCCAGCCAGGGTTACGTGGTGGTGTCGATCAGCGCGAACGCGATCGGCGCCTTCGACCAGAGCACGGCGTCGCCCGACCGCGGTGGCCTGGCCCGCGGCCAGTTGGTGATGGCACACCTCGACCTGCTCGCCAAGGCCGACGCAGGCACCGCGGCCGGGATGAGCACCGTGCTCAAGGGCAAGCTCGATCTCGGCAACGTCGGCCTGATGGGCCACTCCCGCGGCGGCGACGGCGTGGTCCGCGCCGCACTGCTCAACGCCGCCCGCCCCACCCCGTACGGGATCAGGGGCGTGCTCCCGATCGCCCCGATCGACCGGACCCGCCCCGCACTGACCGACGTGCCGATGGCCGTGCTGCTGCCCTACTGCGACGGCGACGTCTCGAACCAGGAAGGCCAGCACTTCTTCGAGGACTCGCGGTACACGAGCGGCACGGACTCCGCGCTGAAGTCGTCGTTGCTCGTGATGGGCGCGAACCACAACTACTTCAACGACGTGTGGTCAAAGCTGTACGGCGACGACTGGGACCTCTACGTCGACCCGGCCGACCCGGCCTGCGGCAGCACCGCGGCGGGCAACACCCGGCTCACCGTGGACGAGCAGCGGGCGGCAGGCGTCGCCTACACCGCCGCCTTCTTCCGCATGACTCTCGGCAGAGAAAGCGCTTTCCTGCCGATGTTCCAGTCCGGCTCCGGCAGCGCGGTCCAGGTCGGCGCGGCGACGGTGCTGCAGGCGACGCAGTCGCCCGCCGCGCAACGGCTCGACGTCGCTCCGCTGCAGGCGCCGGCCGCCAACGTCGCGTTCTCCGGCAAGGTGCTCGGCCAGTACTGCGCGAGCATCGCCGGCGCCTCCCCGCAGAGCGGCCTGCCCTCGTGCAGCAACTCCACCGCCACCAGCCGCTTCCCGTCGTTCACCCCGGTGACGCACACCGCGAACGTGCCGGCCACTCCGATGCTGCACCTGACCTGGGCCGGCGGTGGCCAGATGACGGCCGCCCTGCCGTCGGGCCGGTACGACGTCAGCGGCTACGGCGCGCTGACCCTTCGGGCGGCGCCGGACGCGGGCAACACCGCCGCGGATCTGCGGCTCACCGTCGTGGACGGCGCCGGCCGGACGCAGTCCACCACCGTCTCCGCCCTGAGCGGCGCGCTCTCGCCGCTGCCTGCCGGCAACCAGGACCTGCTGCCGAAGACGTGGCTGCGCACCGTCCGCTGGCCGGTCGCCGCGATGACCGGGGTGGACACGACCGACATCCGGCAGATCCGGATCACGACGGCGACCGCCACCGGCGGGATGCTCCTGTCCGACCTCGCGTTCACCACGCCGTCCGTCGGCACGGGTGCGCCGACCAAGCTGCCGCAACTGTCCGTCAGCGACACGACGGCCGACGAGGACGCCGGCAACGCGACGGTCGCCGTGCGGCTGTCCAAGGCGAGCAGGCTGCCGGTGACCGTGCACCTGCAGGCCATGGCCGGTCCGGGTACCCAGATCACCGCCGCGGCGCAGCAGGTCACGATTCCCGCCGGGCAGACCACCGCCACGGTGACCATCCCGATCAAGGACAACTCGACGGTGGACGCCAGTGCCGACACCCGGTACGAAGTCGTGCTCGGCTACCCCACCAACGCAGTGACCGGCAAGAACACCGCCTACGCCACCATCCACGACGACGAAGCATGATCCCGGCGGCGGGGGTTTCCCTCACGCGAGGGGAACCCCCGGCACCGCCAGGCGAACACTCCCTAGTCCTGGTAGAGCCGTGCCATGTCACGGGCGATCTGCGCGATGCGCTCGCGAAGTTCCCGTGGTGCGACGATTTCCGCGTCGGCGCCGAGTTTGAGGAGTTGCGGCAGGGTGTGCTCGGCGGATTCGGCGGGAACGGTGACCTCGATCCACCCGTCCGGGCCGGGCTCGGTCGCGGTCCGGCGTGCGGCGTCGACGATCGCCGGTTCCAGGAGGTCCGGCAGGCGGGCGACAGCATGGGGAGACAGCCGGAGAGTCGCGGTGCCGTGGTAGCGGCGGGCGTCGAATTGCTTCAGGTAGTCCCGCCAGTGAGCGGCGAGGTCGAAACCCGGTTCGCGGTCGAAGGTCGCGGGCTGAACCTCGGCGTGGAGGATGCGCGAGACCCGGTAGGTCCGCAGCCTGCCATCGGTGCGGGCGACGAGGTACCAGTGGCCCGCCTTGAGCACCAAGCCGTACGGTTGCACGGTTCTGGCCACTTCGTGCGGCGCGGCCCAGCGTTCGTAGCGCATGCGCACCTCGCGCTGGTTCCACACCGCCTCCGCGACGAGCGTCAGGTGCGGAGTGTGGTCACCGTCCTGGTACCAGGACGGCGCGTCGAGGTGGAACCGTTCGGAAATCCGCCCGGCGCGGTCGCGCAGCCCGGCCGGGAGCGCGGCGGTGAGTTTGAGCTGGGCGGCGGTCAGCACCGCGCCGAGCCCGAGGTCGGCGGCGACGCCGGGCATCCCGGTCAGGCACAGCGACTCCGCCTCGCCCGCGGTCAGCCCGGTCAACCGGGTGCGGTAGCCGTCGAGCAGTTCGTATCCGCCGTCGTGGCCGGGCTCGGCGTAGAAGGGGATGCCGGCGTTGCTGAGCGATTCCATGTCGCGGTACACCGTGCGCGTCGACACCTCGAGCGCCTCCGCCAGCTCCTTCGCTGTCATCCGTCCCCGGTTCTGCAGCAGCAGGACGGTGGAAACCAGCCGGCTCGCGCGCATGTGATGCAGGCTACTGAACTCCACTGACAGTGGGTGTCAGTGGAGCGCGCCTACCTTCCTCGCCGAGATCGAGTGAGAGGACGGCGGATGATCCCTGAGCAGGAGACTTTCGACGGCACCTGGCCCTTCCGGGCCTGCTACACCGAGGCGGCCGGGTTCCGCCAGCACTTCGTCGACGAGGGTCCCCGGACGGGACCGGCCATCGTGCTGCTGCACGGCGAACCGACCTGGGGCTACCTGTGGCGGCACCTGATCGACCCGCTGTCGCGGACCCACCGCGTCGTGGTGCCCGACCACATGGGTTTCGGCAAGAGCGCCACCCCCGCCGACCGCGGCTACCTCGCCGGCGAGCACGTCGCCAACCTGGAGGCGCTGCTGGTGGGTGAGCTGGACCTGGACCGGATCACGCTGGTGCTGCACGACTGGGGCGGCCCCATCGGCACCGGGTTCGCGTTGCGCCACCCCGAGCGGATCGAGCGGATCGTGGCCACGAACACGGTCCTGCCGCTCGGGCTGCCCGGTTACGACGAGCTGATGGCGGGCAACCTCGCCGACAGCGCGTGGTTCCAGTGGGCGGGCGCCGCGCAGGCCGAGGGCAGGCTCGAGGAGGTGCTCGGCAACGCCGGGCACACCGTCACCCACCTGATGCTCGCGCTGCAGACGATCACCCGTCCGGAGAACGTGACGCCGACGTGGATCCGGGCCTACTCCGGCCACTTCACCAGCCGCGCCGAATGCCGCGGGGTGATCCGGTTCCCGCAGCAGCTCGTCGCCCCCGCCCCGGACGACCCGGCGCCCACCCCGGACCCGAGCGCGGTCGCCACCCTGCGGGCCAAGCCCGCGATGCTGGTCGAAGGAATGCGCGACACCGCGCTGCTGCCCCGGTACGTCGTCCCGGCCTTCCGCGCCGCCTACCCACAGGCCCCGGTCATCGAACTCGCCGACGTGGGCCACTTCCCGCCCGAAGACGCACCGGAAGCGCTCCTCGCCTTGATCGAGTTGTTCCTCGCCACAACCTGACGGCGTCAGGGTCATGCCGACCAGGTGGGCGGGCGGTGCGTCCCGGGCCGTACTGGAGGGACGGTCTGTTCGAGGACTGCACCACCCTCCCCCTGCCTCCGTCGTACACTGCGCCGTTCGGGATGGTCCGAAGGAGGACGCCACCAATGAGATTCGGTGCCCCGAGCAGCTCCTACGGCTACCCGGGCCATCCGACGGGCACGGACATGCCCGGACTGATGAGGGCGGCGCGGGTACTCCTGTTCGTCATGGGTGGCCTGCAGCTCACCGTCGGCGTGCTCGTCGCCGGCCTCTTAGGCGGCATCGTCGCCAACGACGGCGGGGGCATCGCCGATGCCGTCGCCGTCGTCGGTGTGCTGCTGGGCCTGGGTGCGCTGTCGATCATCCTGGGAACGAAGTTCGCCACCGGCGGTGGCGGTGTCCGGGTCACCACGATCGTGTACGCATCGCTGATGATCGTCGCCTGCGTGGGCGGCCTGGGCCTGGCGGACGGCTTCGGCCTCATCTTCACGGGCGGGCCGGTCATCGGGCTCGCCTGTAGCGGCATCATCCTGGCGTTGATGGCCACCGCACAGGCCGGCGCCTGGTTCAACCGCCCGCGTTAGGTACTTCGCAGCACGGCACCCACACACGCGCGCGGGTCCCGCCGTGGCGTGCCTACACCAACCCCATGCGAGACACCGAAAAGAAAATCGCCCGACCTGCTACCGTGAGCAGATCGGGCGATCTTGACGACTGTGGAGCTAAGGGGACTCGAACCCCTGACCCCCACACTGCCAGTGTGGTGCGCTACCAGCTGCGCCATAGCCCCGGAGCGAAGTTGTACTCCGCATCTCGTCTGCGACTACTTTACATGACACCGGGATGGCCGTTTCGCGGGGGGTCGGTCGTGCGGGACCGGCCCCCCGCGTCGGTTCATCCGGCCTGGTTGACCAAGTTCGTCAGCCAGCCGTCCTGCGTCCAGTTGATGACCTGGCCGTTGTGCAGGACCGTGGGGGTGCCCTGGAAGTTCGGGTCCTTCGAGACCTCGGCCAGCGCAGCGTTGAGCTGCTGGTCGTAGGTGCCGCCGTTCACGCACGTCGCGAACTCGGGCGCGGTGATGCCCAGGTCCTGCCCCAGTTTGATCAGCTGGGCCTTGTCGTAGCCACGCTTGCCCTCCTCCGGCTGGGAGGCGAACAGGCTGTCGTGGAAGGGCGTGAACTTGCCCTGGTCCGCCGCGCACAGGGAGGCGTTCGCCGAGTCCAGCGAGTAGCCCGCCGGGTCCGACTGGTTGTTCAGCAGCGGGATCATGTGGTACGTGACCTGCACGTTCCCGGCCTGGATCTGCTCCTCGATCTGCGTCCCGTACTTCTGCTGGAGCTGCGCGCAGTAGGGGCACAGGAAGTCGGCCCAGATGTCCAGCTTGACCTTGGCGTCGGCCTTGCCGGAGACGACCGTGGCGCCCTGGCGCTCGTCCGCGGTGTCCAGCGCGGCCGCCGCCGTCTGGGGCGTGATGGTCGTGCCCTCGGTCTCGTTCTTCGACGCGTTCGTCCAGATCACCCCGCCGATGACCACCGCGGCCAGCACCACCACCGCGACCACCGACACGATCGTCTTCCGGCTGGGGCCGCCACCACCGCGGGCCTGGGTCACCGCCCTGGCCGCCGCGGACTGCTGCTGGCGGCGCTTGCGCGCGGACCGTTCCGCTCCACCCACGTTCTTCAGATCCTCTCTTCTTCCAGCTCGGCCTGCGGCGCGCCGCCGCGGAGCCAGCCGTCCAGCGCGAACCGGCTCGCCGGGCGCACGACCAGCCAGCAGGCCAGGACCAGGAAGCCCACGTCACGGGCGATTTCCTGGGGGTACCGGGTCTGCCCCGCCGCCACCTCGCCACCGCCGCCGAAACAACCGCAGTCGATGGTCAGGCCCCGCGCCCACGACTGGGCCACCCCGGCGATGAACACCACCAGCAGCACGGCCGAAGCGACGGCCACCCAGCGCGTGGCGAGCCCGAGCAGCAGGAAGGCGCCGAGGGCCAGCTCCAGCAGCGGCAACGCGGTCGCCACCGGGTGCAGCAGCGCGTCGGGCAGGACGTCGTAGGCCTTGACAGCCAGGTACGTCTGCCCGGAGTCGCTGATCTTGGCGATCCCGGAGACCAGCCACACCGCGGACAGGCCGAGGCGCACGAGGGTGCCGACGGCGTCGAGCACGGAGGGGGACGGGCGGAACACGGACCCAGGCTAGCGGCCTGCCCTGAGAAACCTGTGAGTTCCGGGGCCAGCACGCGAATGCCATACGTCCGGGTGACGCGGGACTCAGCCACCGCCCACCGTCTACGGTTGCTCACGCCATGAACCTGCCCGATCTCCCCGTCCGCGCGGTCCTCGGCGAACTCGCCGACGCCCTGTCCGGTCACGGCACCGCGGTGCTGGTCGCACCGCCCGGGACCGGCAAGACGACGCTCGTCCCGCTGGACCTGATGACCCGGACGGCCGGCCGCGTCGTGGTTGCGGAGCCGCGCCGCCTCGCCGCGCGTGCGGCGGCCGCCCGGATGGCCGCGCTGCTCGGCGAACCGGTGGGCGAGACCGTCGGCTACTCCGTGCGCGGCGACCGGAAGGTGTCGAAGCGCACGCGCGTCGAGGTGGTCACCTCCGGCCTGCTGGTCCGGCGCGTGCAGAACGACCCGGAACTGCCCGGCGTCGCGACCGTGCTGCTCGACGAGTGCCACGAGCGGCACCTGGACGCCGATCTGCTGCTCGCCCTCCTACTGGACGTGCGTGCCGGGCTGCGGGACGACCTGCGCCTGCTCGCGACGTCGGCCACCGTCGCGTCCGGGCGGCTCGCGGACCTGCTCGGCGGGGCGCCGGTGGTCACCGCGCAGGCGCGCACCTACCCGGTCGAGACGACCTACGTCCCACCCGCCCGCGGCGAACGGATCGAGGCGTGCGTCGCCCGGGCGGTGCGCAGGGCACTCGCCGAAGGCGACGGCGACGTCTTGGCGTTCCTGCCCGGCGTGGGCGACATCGCGCGGGTCAGCGGGTTGCTCGACCTCCCGGGCGTGGACGTGCTGCCCCTGCACGGCCGGCTCGCCCCGAGCAGGCAGGACGCGGCGCTGCGCCCAGGAGACCGCCGCCGCGTGGTGCTGGCGACCGCCGTGGCCGAGTCGAGCCTGACCGTGCCGGGTGTGCGGGCGGTCGTCGACTCCGGGCAGGCCAGGGTGCCCCGGGTGGACCACCGCCGCGGCCTGCCCGGCCTGGCGACCGTCCGGGTGTCGGCGGCCGTGGCCGAGCAGCGGGCGGGCCGGGCCGGCCGGGAGGCGCCCGGCCGGGCGTACCGCTGCTGGCCGCAGCACGAGCAGGCCGGCCTGCCCGCCTACCCCGAACCCGAGATCCGCACCGCCGAACTGGCCCGGCTCGCGCTGGAGCTGGCCTGCTGGTCGACACCCGACGGCGCGGGCCTGTCCTGGTGGGATCCGCCACCGGACGGCCCACTCGCCGCCGGCCAGGACCTGCTCCGCACGCTCGGCGCGCTGGACGGCGACACGGTCACCGAACGCGGCCGGCGCATGGCCGAGCTGGGCCTGCACCCGCGCCTCGCCCGCGCGCTGCTCGACGGGGCCGCCCAGGTCGGCGCCCGTTGCGCAGCGGAGGTGGTGGCGCTGATGGACGCCGGCGGCACGCTCACCGACGTCGAGGCCGAGCTGCGCCGCCTGCGCGACGACCGCGGATCACGCTGGCACGCCGAGGTGCGGCGCCTGGAGCCGCTGGTGCCCGGTGGCCCGGAAGCTCCAGACCCGGCGCTGGTGGTCGCGCTCGCCCACCCGGAACGGCTGGCCCGGCGGCGGGGGCCGGATTCGCCGGTCTACCTGATGGCGGGTGGCACCGCCGCGGAACTGCCCACGGGCGGCGGCCTCGGTGACGCGGAATGGCTCGCCGTGGCCGAGGCGACGCGTGATCCCGGCCGCGCGCACGGGGTGATCCGCCTCGCGGCCCGTGCGGACGAAGAGCTCGCGGTGCGGGCTGCCCCGAACCTGGTGACCGAACACGACGACGTGTCCTGGAACGGCGACGTGGTGGCGCGGCGGGTCCGGCGGCTGGGCGCGATCGTCCTGCGTGACCGGCCGCTGCGGGACCCGGACCCCGCTCTCGTGCGCGAGGCCCTGCTGACCGGCCTCCGCGAGGGGAACGTCCTGACGTGGTCGACCGAGGCCGAGCGCCTGCGGGCGCGGATCGCCTTCCTGCACGACGTCCTCGGCGACCCGTGGCCCGCCGTGGACGACGCCGCACTGTTGTCCAGAGTGGACGAGTGGCTGGAGCCGGAGCTGTCCCGCGCTCGCCGTCGCGCCGACCTCGCGCGGATCGACACCGCCTCGGCGTTGCGACGTCTGCTGCCCTGGCGGGAGGCCGGCCGGCTGGACGAACTGGCGCCGGACCGGATCGAGGTGCCCTCCGGGTCGCGGTTGCGGCTCGACTACGCGTCCGGGCGGCCGGTGCTCGCGGTGAAGCTGCAGCTCGCGTTCGGGTGGCGGGAAACCCCGAAGGTCGCCGGTGGGCGCGTGCCGGTCGTGCTGCACCTGCTCTCCCCCGCCGGCCGCCCCGCGGCGGTCACCGGCGATCTCGAGTCGTTCTGGGCGAACGGGTATCCGGCTGTGCGGGCGGAACTGCGCGGGCGCTACCCCAAACACGCCTGGCCTGCGGACCCTCAGGCGCCGTAGAACCGCTCCGGCCGGGCAGGCAGATCGCGCTCGAGCTCCTCGTTCTCCTCCTCGTGCAGGCCGAGCACCACCGCTTGCCGGATCTGCTCCCGGTTCTCCCGCACGACGTGGGCGAAGAACGCTTCCGTCCGCGGGTCGATCAGCACCTCGAGCATGACCCGCATCGTCGTGTCCACAAGGGACCGGAGGATCTCGTCGTGGAACGGGAGCTTGGACAGTCTGCCCGCCTGCGGGTCGTCTTTGATCTTCTCGGTGATGATGGCGCGCAACGTCTCCCGGTTCTCGCCCAGTGACCTGGCCAGGTTTTCCGGGTAGTTGCCGGTCTCGATGACCTTGACGACCTCGTCGAGCACCGCGATGGTGATCGGTTTCTTGATGGCCAGCACGATCGGCCGGGACATGCGCTCGACCAGGCGCTGGGTGAACAGTTCGCCGAACGCGCGGTCGGCCGTGCGCGCCAGCCGCACGATCACGATCACGATCCGCAGCAGCCGGAAACTGCGCAGCGCGGGGTGCGCGATCGGGATCATGCCGAGGATCTCGTACCAGTTGCGCAGCGGAAAGCGCTTGTCCCACCCGGCGCGTGACCACCGCCAGAGGAACTCGATCAGGAACACCCCGCAGATCGAGGTGTCGATGACGAAGATGCGGTGCGCCGTTTCGGGCGAGTGCGGGAAGAACGTGACGTAGACGACCAGGCCGACGGAGACGACGGCCAGCGCCAGCATCGCCACGTCGAGCGGGCTCACCCTGCGCCGGGAAATCATGGGGCGCATTCTGCCCTGCCGAAAGTGCAGGTGCGTGGATGCCCTTCGGCCGATGCGCCCCGGCGTGTCCGGTTCCTACCGTCGAGCCCATGATCACGGTACGCGCGCTGACGAAGCGCTTCGGCGGGAAAACCGCCGTCGACCAGCTCACCTTCGCGGTGCGGCCGGGCAAGGTGACCGGGTTCCTCGGTCCGAACGGCGCAGGCAAGTCGACCACGATGCGCATGGTGCTGGGGCTGGACCGCCCGACCTCCGGCGAGGCACTGGTGGACGGCAAGCGGTACGGGGACCTGCGGTGGCCACTGCGCACGGTGGGCGCGCTGCTGGACGCCAAAGCACTCCACCCGGGCCGCTCGGCGGCCAAGCACCTGCTGGCCATGGCCCGCAGCAACGACATCCCGGACCGCCGCGTCGAGGAGGTGCTGGCCACCGTCGGGTTGTCGGACGTCGCAGGGAAGCGGGCCGGCCAGTTCTCGCTCGGCATGGGGCAGCGGCTCGGCATCGCCGGGGCACTGCTCGGCGACCCGGGAGTGCTGTTGTTCGACGAGCCGGTGAACGGTCTCGACCCGGACGGGGTGCGCTGGGTGCGGCAGCTGATGCGCTCGCTCGCCGCGGAGGGCCGGACGATCCTGGTCTCCAGCCACCTGATGAGCGAGATGCAGCTGACCGCCGACCACCTCCTCGTCATCGGCAAGGGACGCCTGCTGGCCGACGCGCCGCTGGGTGAGCTGCTCGCCGGCGGTTCGGTGGTGCGCGCCCGCTGTGCGGAACCGGCCGACGGTGCACGGCTGGCCGCCCAGCTGCCCGGCGCGCGGGTCGAGGGCGACTCGGTGCTCGTGACCGGCGTGACGGTGGAGTCGATCGGCAACCTGGCCTTCGAGCTGGGCGTCCGGCTGCACGGGTTGAGCGAGGAGCGGGCGTCGCTGGAGCAGGCGTACATGGAACTGACCGCGGACGCGGTCGAGTACGGCGCGGACTCCGCGCGGAAGGCTGGTGTGCGATGACGACGACCGCGGCGATCCGCTCGGAGTGGGTCAAGTTCTGGTCCGTGCGCTCGACCTTCTGGGGTCTGGCCGGTGCGGTGGTGCTGATGCTGGTGTTCGTGCTGCCGTCGGCCACTTCCGTGGCCTACAACCGCAGCACGCAGGAGTCGGCGCCGGATCTGGTGGCGGGCGGGAGTTTCTACCTCGCCGAGTTCGCGGTGATCGCGCTGGCGAGCCTGTTCATCGCAGGCGAGTACGCGACGGGCAGCATCCGCGGGACATTGCAGTGGGTGCCGGTCCGGAGCCGGTTCCTCGCCGCGAAGGGCGCGGTGCTGGCTCCGGTGTTGTTCGTGCTCGGCGTGGTGGTCGCGGCGGTGGCGATCGCGGTGGCGACGCCGTTGATGGACGGTTTCGGGCGTGCCGCGTCGACCGGCGAGATCATCCAGGCGTGCGTGGCGAACGGGGCTTTCTTCGCGCTCACCGGTTTGCTCAGCCTCGGGATCGGGACGGCGCTGCGCAGCGTGGCGGGCAGCGTCACGGTGGCGTTCCTGGTGATGCTGATGACCGCGATGGTGGCCGGTTCGCTCGGGCTCGGGGTCGTGAACTACATGCCCGGTGTCGCGGGCGCTGCGGCGCTCGTGCCGTCCGGGCAGCCGAACCCGGTCTCCGGGCTGGTCCCGCCGTACCCGTCGTGGGCCGGTCTGCTGATCCTCGCCGCGTGGGCTGCCGCCGCGCTCGTCGTGGGGCACGAGGTGCTGCGGCGCCGGGATGCCTGAGCTCATGTCACCAGCCCCGCTTCGTAGGCGATGATCGCCGCCTGGACCCGGTTGCGGACGTCGAGCCTGCCGAGGATCGTGCTGACGTAGGCCTTCACGGTGCCCTCGACCACGAACAGCCGCTCGGCGATGCCCGCATTGGACAGTCCCGCGCCGACGAGCGCGAGCACCTCGCGCTCGCGTGCGGTCAGGACGGTGATGCGGTCCCGGGCCACCGCGGCCCGGGACATGCGGTCGCCGGACAGCTGGGCGATCACCCGCTGCGCGACCTTCGGAGACAGGAAGGCCGCACCGTCGGCGACGGCGCGGACTCCGGCGATCAGCTCGCGGGGGTCGCCGGACTTCAGCAGGAACCCGCTGGCGCCGCCGGCGAGGGCGCGCTCGATGTAGGCGTCCTCGCCGAAGGTGGTCAGCATGATGACGCCGGTGCCGGGCAGCAGGCCGCGGATCTCCTCGGCCGCGGCGAGGCCGTCGAGGCGAGGCATGCGGATGTCGACGAGCGCGACGTCCGGCCGGGTGCGCCGGGCCTGCTCGACGGCCTCGCGGCCGTCCCCCGCCTCGGCGACGACCTCGATGTCGTCGTCCGCGGACAGGATGGCGGCGACGCCGGCCCTGATCATGGCCTCGTCGTCGGCCAGCAGCACACGGATCACGTCGGAACCTCTCCTCGGTCACTGTCGTCGGTCAGGAGTTCTTTGCTCACGAGCCGGTCGCCCGCGAAGCAGAGCCGGTAGGCGTCCAGGCGGAGCTGGGTGATGCTGCGGCCGGTGCCGTAGTACTCACACGTCAGGCCGGGCGGCTCGGGCGCGCGGACGTGCGGGCCGCGTTGCCGTTGCGGCAGGACGGCAGCGATCTCGGCGCGGACCTGGCCGGGGCGCAGCTGCTCGTAGTCGGCGGGGTCCAGCACGGAGGTCTGCCACTCGTACAGGTAGACCGTGCCCACCACACCGAGCAGCCCCGCCATGATCGAGGGCGGCACGATCAACGCGGCGAGCAGCCGTCGGCGCACCTCACGCCGGGCCTGGACGTGCCGGCGGGCGGACTCGGACTGCACGGGCTGGACGGGCGCGGGAGCGGCGGCGTGCGGGAGCCTGGCCACCACGTCGAAGCCGCCGTCGAGCGGCCCGGCCCGGAGGGTGCCGCCGAGCAACCGGACGCGCTCCCGCAACCCTTCGAGCCCCTGGCGCCCGGACACGGTGCCCGGCAACGGCCCGGCGGGCGGCGGCCCGTTGCACACCCGGACGACGGTCTCCTGGTGGCCGCGGGAGATGGTGACGGCGACCCGGGCGCCGGGGGCGTGCTTGGTCACGTTGGTGAGCGCCTCCTGGACCACGCGGTAGGCGGCGCGTTCGACCATCGGCGGTTCCGAGGTTGGTCCGTCCGAAGAGGACGGCTCGCTGGGAGCCGGTGATGGGTTGTCGGTGTCCGGTGCGAGTGGTGGAGGAGCATCCGCACCCGAGGCATCCGGCATCGGGTCGGCGAACGGAACAGAACCGTTTCCGGAGCCGGCCTGGCCCGGGGCGGCCGGAGGAACAGAACCGGTGCCCGGAGTCGGGTCGGCGATCGAAGCGACATCGGCGTGCGGAGGGGCAACCGCCCGGGCTGGGGCGCCGGTCTGCGATGGGGTGGCAGCATCAGCCGGCCGTGGAGCGACAGCCTGCGGTGGGGTGACCGCTCGCGGCGAGGTGGCATCAATCGGCCGTAGAGCGACAGCCTGCGATGGGGTGACTTCGGCCGACGGTTGATCGACAGCCCGCCGCGAGGTGGCTTCAGCCGACCCTGGATCGACAGCCCGCCGCGAAGCGGCATCAGCCGACCCCGGAGCCACAGCCCGCCGCGACGCGGCATCAGCCGATGGTGGAGCCACAGCCCGCGGCAAGGTGGCATCAATCGGCCGTGGACCGGCAGTCTGCGGTCGCGCCACAGCCTGCGGTAGGGCGGCGGCCTGCGCTGGGGCTTCCGTGTTTTTCCCTGCAACCCCAGCAACCGCCGGCTCTTCCGAAAACTCGATGTCCACTCCGGACGCTCGTGCGCGCTCGACCAGCGCAGGGACGCCTCCATGGACCGGGTCGACCGGTGGGGCGTCTTCGCGCAGCAGGCCGATTATCTCGCGCAGCCGCTCGGTGGCCGCGGCGGCGCTTTCGCGCAGTGCCTTGGCTTCCGCGCTTCCCGACATCTCCAGCGCCGCCGCGCGCAGGGCGATCAGGCTCAGTTCGTGGCCCAGCGAGTCGTGCATGTCGCTGGCGATGCGGGCCCGCTCGCGCAGCCGGGCCTCCTCCGCGACGATCCGTTGCCGCAGCTCCAGTTCCTCCGCGCGCTGCCACCCGGACCGCACCAGGTCGTCCCGTGTGCGCATGTACCGGCCGAGCTGCCAGGGCAACACCGCGGCGAACAGCATCACCCCGATCACCGCGCCCCAGTCGGCCATGGCGTGCCTGCCGATGGCCAGCGACAGCGGGACGCCGATGCCCCCGATCGTCAGGAACGTCGCCAGCGCGGGGCGCACCGATTCCATCCGCCGCCCGGCGAGGCAGGCGAACGGCACCATGAGCAGCACCGGCCACACCGGAACCCGCCCGCCGAAGCTGAACATCATGGCGAGACTCGACGCCACCGCGGCGGTCAGCGACAGCCATGGGCTGCGCCGGGTGGCGGCGACCGCGACCACGATCGCCACCAACCCGCCGATCAGCTCCCACGGCTGGGCGTTGTGCCTGCTCTCGTACAGCAGCAAGGCGACGACCGGCGCCCCGGCCAGTACTTCCGCTGTTCTTCCCCAGAATCTCCCCACGAGAGGGAACGGTACCGACCAAGGTGGAGGGACGGTATCTGTCTAAAGACAGGTTTTTGTCGTCACACGGATGAATTCGAGGACCTGCGGCCACGAGATCGCGAACGCCTCCGCGTTGACCGGCTCCCCGTGCCGCGTCTTGTTGGCGAAGCCGTGCTCGGCGGCCGGGTACACGTGTATCAGGCTCGGACCGGTTTCCCGCGCCTGCAACGCCGACTGCAGCTCGTCGAAGCGCGACCGCGGGACCAGTTCGTCGGCCGTCGGGTACATCGTCATCACCGGCGCCTTGATCAGCCCGGCGTGCGCGATCGCGTCCATCGTGTGGTTCGGCGGCGTCTCCCCCGGCACCGTCGGGTGGTAGGCCACCACGTTCGCCACGCGGTGATCCCGGCCACCCAGGATCAACGCGAACCGCCCGCCGAGACACCACCCGATGACGCCCGCCTTGGCGCAGCCCAGCTCGCCGAGGAGGTGGTCCAGCAGCTGCGTCTGCTCGTCCAGCGCGACCGCGTCGTCGAGTTCGGGCATCTTCGCCAGCAGGTCCGGCATCGACGTGTCGTCGCTGCTCGGGCCGTGGAACGGGTCCCACACCAGCGCCGTGACGCCGATCGCGGCGATCGCGTCGGCCCACTCGCGCAACTGCTCGCCGATGCCGGTGACCATCGGCAGCAGCAGCATCCCGGACTCGCTGCCGCCCGCGGGCCGCGCGAGGTAGGCGTTCAGGCCGTTGACGGTGAGCCGTGACGTTTCGATGTCCTGTGTCATGCCGCGACATTAGGCATGATGATCGGCATGGCCGAACGCACCCTGGCCGAGCAGCTCGGCGCCGAACCGCCCGCGGGCGTCGCCGCGCTGGACCCGGCCCACCAGCAGGACCTAGCCGACGCCGTGCGCTCCGCCCGACGCCGTCAGGCGGCGGCGCTGGCCAAGGCGGGCAACGACGCGCTGAAGTTCGTGCCCGCCCTGCTGCGGCCCGCCGTTCGGAAGGCCGTCGGCCTGTGACGCCCCAGGAAGCAGAGATCCGCAAGCTCGCCCGCGTGCTCGGAGTAAGCGCGGAACGCCTCGGCTACCTCGCCGACGTGCCCGTCGAGGACCTCCGTGAGCTGCGGGAACGCGCCACCACGGTGTTGTTCGACGCGAACCTGGGCGTGCTGGAGCGGATGGCAGGCGCGAGCAAGCTGCTGCCCATCCCGGTGCTGGCGAAGATGGCCGAGCGGGTGTTCGGGCCGTTGCTCGCCGCGCGCATCGCGGGCCTGGTCGAAGCCTCTCGCGGGGCGGAGATCGCCGGGCGGCTGTCCCCGGCGTTCCTCGCCGACGTGGCCGCCGAGCTGGACCCGCGGCGGGCGCGCGGGATCATCGCGAAGCTGCCGGCGGGGGTGGTCGTCGCGGTCGCGCGCGAGCTGAGCAGGCGGCGGGACTGGATCACCATCGCGCGGTTCGTCGACCACCTGCCGGACGCGACGATCGTGACCAGCCTGGAGTTCATCCCGGACGCCGCGCTGCCCGAGGTCGCCGCGCTGCTCGACGACCCGGCGAGGATCGCCAAGGTGCGCGACCTGCTGCCGCCGGAGCGGCTGGCCGCGCTGCCGGAACACCTGCGCTGACCGTTCCCATTCGTCCAAGCCGGCGGCCCGCCGCGGGCGCCACCATGGACGGCATGATCCAGCGAATAGTGCCTTACCTGACCACCACGGACCCCGCTGGAGTGCGGGACTTCTACGTCGGCGTCCTCGGCCTCGAAGTGGCCATGGCGGACCCGGTGCTCAACCTGCGCTCGCCCGGCAACCCGGCGGCGCAGATCATCGTCCAGCGGCCCGGGTCACCCGAACCGCGGTTCGGCGTAGACGTGGGATCTCCGGACGCCGTCGACGCGGCCCACGCCGAAGCCGTCGCCCGGGGCCTGCGCGTCGTCTACCCGCTCACGGACGAGGCGTGGGGCGTGCGGCGCTTCTTCGTGGCCGATCCGAGCGGCTCAGTGGTGAACGTGCTCGCTCACGCCGCGACGATGAGGTAGATGCCGTAGAGCACGACGGCCGCGCACGCGGCGAAGCACACGCCCGCCGTCACCGCGCCCGCCGTGCCGCTCTCCCCCGTCTCCCTGGCGTCGGCGCGGGCGGCGACACCGCGGACGCCGACCGCGAACAGCCCGGTCACCACGGCCACCGCCGCCAGCGCCGTCACGAACACGCTGCCGAGGGCAGCCCAGTCGATGTGCACGGAATGCCTCCTCAGACGGCCACGGGAACGGCTTGCTCGGGCTCGGCCACGGACTGCGGCGTCACCGGGTTGCGCCGCGACCAGAGCCAGATGCCCAGCGCCGCGGCGACCAGCACCAGGCCGACGACCACCGTGCCGACGGTGCCCAGGGTCGCGACCTTCGCCGCGACCGCGCCGACCGCGGCCGCGGCGGGCAGGGTCAGCAGCCACGCCAGCGCCATCCGGCCCGCGACGCTCCAGCGCACCTCGGCCAGCCGTCGTCCGACGCCGGACCCGATGATGCCGCCCGAGCAGACGTGGGTGGTGGACAGCGCGAACCCGAGGTGCGAGGACGCCAGGATGGTGGCGGCCGCGCTGGTCTCGGCGGCGAACCCCTGCGGTGTCTGCACGTCGGTGATCTTGCGGCCCATCGTGTGGATGATCCGCCAGCCGCCCATGTAGGTGCCCAGCGCGATCGCCAGCCCGGCGCTGAGCACGACCCACAACGGCGGCCCGGACCCGGCGGCCAGCGCGCCGGAGGAGATCAGGGTGAGCGTGATGACACCCATCGTCTTCTGCGCGTCGTTCGTGCCGTGCGCGAGCGAGACCAGCGACGCCGACAGCACCTGCGCGCGCTTGAACGACTTGCCCACCACGTCCTGCCGCACCTTCGCGGTGATCCGGTAGACGAGGTAGGTGCCGACGACCGCGACCAGCCCGGCCACCAGCGGCGAGGCCACCGCGGGGATCAGGACCTTCTGCACGACCTGGGCGAAGTGCACCGCGTCGGCCCCGGAAGCGACCCAGGTGGCGCCGATCAGGCCGCCGAACAGGGCGTGCGAGGAGCTGGACGGCAGGCCGACCAGCCAGGTCACGAGGTTCCACAGGATCGCGCCGACGAGTCCGGCGAAGACGACCACGGGGGTGACCTTCGTGTCGTCGACGATCCCACCGGAGATGGTCTTGGCCACCTCGACGGAGAGGAACGCGCCGATCAGGTTGAGGATGGCGGAGATCGTGACCGCGACCTTGGGTTTCAAGGCGCCGGTCGCGATGGAGGTGGCCATGGCGTTGGCGGTGTCGTGGAAACCGTTGGTGAAGTCGAAGGCCAGTGCGGCGACGATGACCACCAGGACGATCAGCGAGAGGTCCACACCTCCCACGGTACCTTTCGGGTGACGGGCTACTCCGCTCGGCCGATGAACTTGTGGTGAACACGGTTCACGACGTGATTCTCCTTACGGCGCAGGCGTTCCCTGGTGCCACACACGCCACGTCAAGGGCACCCCTGGGCGATATGCGAGGTGTGTCCGGGATGGCGCGTCGAGCACGTGCAGATC
This sequence comes from Amycolatopsis sp. NPDC006131, assembly GCF_040614175.1. Taxonomy (NCBI): domain Bacteria; kingdom Bacillati; phylum Actinomycetota; class Actinomycetes; order Pseudonocardiales; family Pseudonocardiaceae; genus Amycolatopsis; species Amycolatopsis sp. NPDC006131. Next base: position 44,391 of record NZ_JBEXTX010000018.1, on the reverse strand, counting down.
CGCCCGCGCGCCCGGGCGGAGCACGCCGACATCGGTCCGGCGCAGGGCCTTCGCGCCGCCGAGGGTCGCCGCGCGCACTGCCTCCTCGACAGACATGCCCATCTGCAGGACAGCGGTCGCCACGCAGAAGCCCATCGACGTGGTGTACGAACTGCCCGGATTCGCGTTGGTGGCCAACGCCACCGTCACTCCCGCGTCGAGCAGCCTGCGGGCAGGCGCGAGCGGTTGACGGGTGGACAGGTCGCAGGCGGGCAGCAGGGTCGCGACGGTGTCCGACGACGCGAGCGCCTCGACGTCTGAGTCGGACAAATGGGAGCAATGGTCGACGCTGGCCGCCCCCATCCGAACCGCGAGCCGCACGCCCGGCCCAGGGCCGAGCTGGTTGCCGTGCACCCGCAGGCCGAGGCCGTGCCGCGCGGCGGCACGCAGGACCCGCTCCGACTGGGCCTCGTCGAACGCGCCCGTCTCGCAGAACACGTCCGCCCAGCGCACCGAGCCCGCTACGGCGTCCAGCATCTCCCCGCAGACAAGATCCACATAGGACTCCGCGTCGGCGCCGGGCGGCACCAGGTGGGCGCCGAGGAAGGTGACCTCGTCGGCGACCGCGGCGGCGATGCGGGCGGCGCGGACCTCGTCGGCCACGGTCAGCCCGTAGCCGGTCTTGGTCTCCAGGCAGGTCGTGCCCTGGCGCACGGCCTCGGACACGTGCCGCCGCAGGTTGGCGGTCAGTTCCGCGTCGGTCGCCGCGCGGGTCGCGTCCACCGTGACCGCGATGCCGCCCGCGGAGTACGGCTGACCGGCCATCCTGGCCTCGAACTCGGCGGTGCGGTCGCCGGCGAACACGAGGTGCGTGTGGCTGTCGACCCAGCCGGGCAACGCGGCGCGGCCCTCGACGTCGATCCGCTCGTCGGCATCCGGCGCGGCCGCGGCGGGGCCGACCCAGGCGATCACGGGCCCGTCGAAGACGATCGCGGCGCCGGTGAGCGTGCCGAGTTCGTCGTCATTCGTGGTCAGCTCGCCGATGCCGGTGATCAGGACTGCCACAGCGCCGCCACCTCCTCGGCGAGCACCGCCGCCGGGCGGTCGACCAGCTGGTGCGCCCGGTCCCGCACGATCCACCGGCCCCCGACCAGGACGTCCGTCACGTCGGCGGCCGAGGCGGCGAACACCGCGCCCGCCGGCTCGGTTCCCGCCGTGCGGACCGAGTCCAGCGCGACCACGACCAGGTCGGCGGGCTCCCCCACGGCCAGCCGTCCGCCGTCACGCCCGAGGGCGGAGCGGCGGGTGCCCGCGGCCACCAGTTCCGCGACGTCGAAGCGCCCCCGCTCCTCCGAAGCGAGCCGTTCGTGCAGTTCGAGTGCCCGCAGCTCCTCGAACGGGTCGATCACGGCCTGGCTGTCGCTGCCCAGGCTCAGCCGCACGCCCGCGTTCGCCAAGCGCCGCGCCTCGCCGATGCCGTCGCCGAGGTCGCGTTCGGTGGTCGGGCAGAAGCAGACCTGCGACAGCAGTCCGATGTCCGCGTCCGTCAGGTGGGTGCCGTGCACCGCGACGGTGTGCGGGCCCAGGACGCCGGCGCGGTCGAGCAGTTCGGCCGGCGTGCAGCCGTGGTGCGCGCGGCAGTCCGCGTTCTCCGCGCGTTGCTCCGACAGGTGGACGTGCAACGGGCCGTCCCAGTCCGCGAAGAACGGGAGCTGCTCGGCTGGGACGGCCCGCACGGAGTGCACGGCCGCCCCCACCAGCGCCGAGTCCGGTTTCAGGGCGGCCACGCGGGTTGCCCAGCCGTCGACGTCCCCATCACCGAACCGCAGTTGCACGCTCGACAGCTCGCGCCCGAAGCCGCCGGTGAGGTAGCAGGCGTCCAGCAAGGTGAGCCGGATGCCCGCGTCCTCGGCCGCCTGGACCAGGGCGTGGCCCATCGCGTTCGGGTCGGCGTAGCGCCGCCCGCCCGGCGCGTGGTGCAGGTAGTGGAATTCGCCGACGGCCGTGTACCCGGCAAGCGCCATCTCGGCGTAGACGCCGCGGGCGAGCCGGTAGTAGGAGTCCGGGTCGAGCCGCTCGGCCAGGGCGTACATCCGCTCACGCCAGGTCCAGAACGTGCCGCGGTCGTGGTGCGTCCGGCCACGCAACGCCCGGTGGAACGCGTGCGAGTGCCCGTTGGCGAAACCGGGCAGCACGAGTCCGGGCAGGGTGCTTCCCTCGCGTGGCGCGCCCGGGCTGACCTCGGTGAAGACACCGTCGGCGATCTGCAGGCGCACCGCGGACGCTAGGCCGTCCGGCAGCCACGCATGCTCGGCCCACAAGGTCGTCATGTCGACAAGGCCTCCAGTACCCGGGTGAGCGCGACCACGCCCTCCTCGACGTCCGCGTCCTCGGCGAACTCCTCCGGCGCGTGGCTGATCCCGGTCGGGTTGCGCACGTAGAGCATGGCTGTCGGCGCGTGCGCGGCGAGAATCGCGGCGTCGTGCCCGGCGCCGGTGGGCAGTTCGGGCGCGTTCAGCAGGCCGGTCAGGCGGTCGCGCAGCGCGGTGTCGAACGTGACGGTGCCGCCGTAGGACTCTTCGATGACGGTGACCGCGCACCCTTCCGCGGCCGCGGCCCGCTGCGCCGCCTCGGTCAGCTCCGCCACCACATCGCGGCTGTTCCCCCGTGCGTCCAGCCACAGGTCCACAGTGGACGGGATGACGTTCGTCCCGCCCGGGTGCGGCACGAGTCGGCCGACCGTGGCCCTTGCGCCCATTGTGGACGCAAGTTTACGGGCGGTGAGCACGGTTTCCGCCGCCGGCAACATCGGGTCCCGGCGATCGCGCAGAATTGTCGTACCCGCGTGGTTCCCTTGTCCGGTGAACGAGAACCGCCACCGCCCGTGTTCCAGGACCGTGCTGCCGACGCCCACCGGCACGTCCAGCGCCCGCCCCTGCTCGACGTGCAGTTCGACGAACGTGCCGATGCGCCCGAGTGCGATGTCGTCACGCCCGAAGTGCCGCGGATCCACGCCCGCGCTCGCGGCAGCGTCGGCGAGTGTCGTCCCGTCCGGATCGCGCAGGGCCCGTGCGCGATCCGGGTCGAGGGCGCCGGTCAGCAGTCGTGAACCGAGGCAGGGCACGCCGAACCGGCCGCCCTCCTCCTCGGCGAAGACGACCACCGCGAAGGGGCGTGCGGGGCGAAAACCGTTGTCCTGCAACCGGGAGACGGCCGCCAGCGCACTGGCCACGCCGAGCGGTCCGTCGAAGGCGCCGCCGCCGGGCACCGAGTCGAGGTGGCTGCCGGTCACCAGCGCGTCCGGTCCCGGCGCACCCCACCACGCCCACAGGTTCCCGTTGCGGTCGGTCTCGACGTCCAGGCCGCGCCGCCCGGCCTGCTCCCGGAACCACTCCCGCATCTCGGTCTCGGCGCGGTCGAACCCGTGGCGGGCGTATCCGCCGCCGGGGGCGCGGCCGACATCCGCGAGATCGTCGAGCAGGCTCACGCCTCCTCCCGCATCGGCACGCGCACGCCACGGTCCCGCGCCACCTCGGTTGCCCTCTCGTACCCGGCGTCGACATGCCGGATCACGCCCATGCCGGGGTCGTTGGTCAGCACCCGTTCGATCTTCTGCGCGGCCAGCGGAGTGCCGTCGGCCACGCACACCTGCCCCGCGTGGATCGAACGGCCCATGCCGACGCCCCCGCCGTGGTGCAACGACACCCAGCTGGCGCCGGAGGCGGTGTTGACCAACGCGTTGAGCAGTGGCCAGTCGGCGATGGCGTCCGAGCCGTCGGCCATCGCCTCGGTCTCGCGGTACGGGGATGCCACGCTGCCGGCGTCGAGGTGGTCGCGGCCGATCACCACCGGCGCGCTCAGCTCACCGGAGGCCACCATCTCGTTGAACCGCAGCCCGGCGAGGTGCCGTTCGCCGTAGCCGAGCCAGCAGATGCGCGACGGAAGCCCTTGGTACGCCACGCGTTCCCCGGCCAGCCGGATCCACCGCGTGAGGGTCTCGTTGTCCCCGAACAGGTCGAGGACGGCGCGGTCGGTCGCGGCGATGTCGGCCGGGTCGCCGGAGAGCGCGGCCCAGCGGAACGGTCCCTTGCCCTCACAGAACAACGGACGGATGTAGGCGGGCACGAAACCCGGGTAGTCGAAGGCCCGCTCACAACCGCCGAGTTTCGCCTCACCACGTAAGGAGTTGCCGTAGTCGAACACTTCAGCACCGGCGTCCAGGAAACCGAGCATCGCGCCCACGTGCTCGGCCATCGACTCGCGGGAGCGGTCGGTGAACTCGTCGGGCTTCGCGGACGCGTAGTCGTGCCAGTCGGCGACGTCGACGCCCCTCGGCAGGTAGGCGAGGGGGTCGTGCGCGGAGGTCTGGTCGGTCACGATGTCCACCTCGAGCCCGCGGCGCAGCAGCTCGGGCAGCACCTCGGCGGCGTTGCCGATCACGCCGACCGACACGGCCTCCCCGGCCTTCTTCGCCTCGGTAACCCGGCGCACGGCGGCGTCCACATCGGACGCGAGCTCGTCGAGGTACCGGGTCTCCAGGCGGCGGCGGGCTCGGGCCGCGTCGCATTCGACGACCAGCGCGGTGCCACCGTTCATGGTGATCGCGAGCGGTTGCGCGCCGCCCATGCCGCCCAGCCCGGCGGTCACGGTGAGCGTGCCGCGCAGCGTGCCGCCGAACCGTTTCTCCGCCACGGCGGCGAATGTTTCGTAGGTGCCCTGCAGGATGCCCTGCGTGCCGATGTAGATCCAGGACCCGGCGGTCATCTGCCCGTACATCGTCAGGCCGAGCTTCTCCAGCCGCCGGAACTCGGGCCAGGTCGCCCAGTCCCCGACCAGGTTCGAGTTCGCGATCAGCACGCGGGGCGCCCACTCGTGCGTGCGGAACACGCCCACCGGCTTGCCGGACTGCACCAGCAGCGTCTCGTCCTGCTCGAGCCCGGTGAGGCAGCGGGTGATCGCGTCGAAGCTCGCCCAGTCGCGTGCGGCCTTGCCGGTGCCGCCGTAGACGACCAGGTCCTGCGGGCGCTCGGCGACCTCGGGGTCGAGGTTGTTGTGCAGCATCCGCAGCGCGGCTTCGGTCTGCCAGTTCTTGGCCGTCAGCGTGGTTCCGCGGGCGGCCCGGACGGTGCGGCTCATGCTTCCTCCAGTGCGGTGAGGGCGGCTCCCGAACGGACGAGTTCCTCGGCTGCCGCGATTTCCGGGGCGAGGTGGCGGTCCGGTCCCGACGGGGCGACGCGTTCCCGGAGCAGGTCGCGGACCGCGGCGGTGACCGGCGCGGGGCGCAGGGGCGCGCGGAAGTCGAGCGCGCGGGCGGCGGTCAGCAGTTCGATCGCCAGCACCGAGGTCAGCCCGTCGACCGCGCGGCACAGTTTCCGCGCCGCGGACCAGCCCATCGAGACGTGGTCCTCCTGCATGGCGCTGCTGGGGATCGAGTCGACCGACGCCGGGACGGCCAGCCGCTTCAGCTCGCTCACGATCGCGGCCTGCGTGTACTGGGCGATCATGTGGCCGGAATCGACACCCGGGTCGTCGGCGAGGAACGCGGGCAGACCGTGCGAGCGCGACACGTCGAGCATCCGGTCGGTGCGGCGCTCGGCGATGCTCGCGACGTCGGCGAGCGGGATGGCGAGGAAGTCCAGCACGTAGGCCAGCGGCGCGCCGTGGAAGTTGCCGTTCGACTCGACCCGGCCGTCGGCGAGGACGACCGGGTTGTCGATGGCGGCGGCGAGTTCCCGGTCGGCGACCAGTTCGGCGTGCGCGACGGTGTCCCTGGCCGCTCCGTGAACCTGGGGCGCGCAGCGCAGCGAGTAGGCGTCCTGCACGCGGGTGCACTCCGGTCCGCGATGGCTGGCGACGATCTCCGAATCCGCGAGCGCGGCGAACATCCGGCGCGCGGAGCGGGCCTGCCCGGGGTGCGGGCGCAGCTCCTGCAGGTCGGCCGCGAACGCCCGGTCGGTGCCGAGGAGTGCCTCGACGCTCATCGCGGCCGTGAGGTCGGCGGTGTCGAGCAGGCGGTTCAGGTCGTCCAGGGCGAGGACGAGCATGCCGAGCATCCCGTCGGTGCCGTTGGTGAGGGCCAGTCCCTCCTTCTCGGCGAGGGTCACGGGCGCGATCCCGGCCTCGGCGAGGGCCTGCGCGGCGGGACGGCCGTCGAGCACCTCGCCCTCGCCCATCATCGCCAGTGCGACGGCCGCGAGCGGCGCGAGGTCGCCCGAGCAGCCGAGCGAGCCGTACTCGTGGACGACCGGGACGATGCCGGCGTTGAGCATCGCGGCCAGCGCGTCCGCGGTCGCCGGGCGGACGCCGGTGTGCCCGGAGGCGAGGGTGCGCAGGCGCAGCAGCATGAGGGCGCGCACGACCTCCGCCTCGACGGCGGGGCCGGTGCCGGCGGCGTGCGAGCGGATCAGGGAGCGTTGCAGGGCGGTGCGGCGGTCGGGCGGGATGTGCCGGATCGCGAGTGCGCCGAAGCCGGTGGAGATGCCGTAGGTCGGCTGGTCGGCGTCGGCGAGGGCGTCGATGTGGCGGCGGGTCTCGCCGAGGGTCTTGCGGACCTCGTCGGTGAGCTCGACCTTCCCGCCGTGCCGCGCGACGGCGACGACCTGCTGCCGGTCGAGTGGTCCGGAGTCCAACCGCACTGTGCTCATGCCGTCATTGCACTCCGCCGCGGGGGTGGCCGGTGGTCCCCGCGGGGTGGTTGTGTCTGGTATCCCAGACAGATGACGGATGTCCCCGCTCTGCGCCGTGGTCTGGCGGTGTTGCGGGTCCTGGCGGCGCGGCCGGGGCCGATCTCGGCCGCCGCGATCGCGCGGGAGCTGGACCTGCCGCGGTCGACGACGTACCACCTGCTGGCGGAGCTGGAGGCCGCGGGTTTCGTGGTGCACCTGGCGGCCGAGCGCCGGTACGGGCTGGGGATCGCCGCGTTCGAGCTGGGTTCGGCGTACCTGCGGCACGACCCGCTGGAGCGGCTGGCGGCGCCGTTGTTGCGGAAGCTGGCCGATCGGGTGGGGCACACCGCGCAGCTGGGGGTGCTGCACGGGAACGAGCTGCTGTACCTGGTGAAGGAAAGGCCGTCCGCGCCGGAGACGCTGGTGACCGATGTGGGTGTCCGGTTGCCGGCGCACCTGCCGGCGAGCGGCCTGGTGTTGCTGGCTCACCTGCCGCACGCGCACGTCCGGGCGCTGTACCCGCGCTCGTTCGTCACGCGGACCGGCCGGGGCCCGGCGTCGCCCGCCGAACTGCGGCAGGCGCTGGCCGCGGTGCGGTCACGCGGCTGGGCGGTGGAGGACGGCCAGGTGACGGCCGATTTCGCCTCGGTGGCGCACGCGGTGTTCGACCACAACGGGCGCCCACTGGCGTCGGTGGCGGTGACGTTCCGGCACGTCTGTGAAACCGGGTGCACGCGAACCTGGCCCGACCTGGCCCAGGAAGCCGCCGCGACAGCAGCCGCACTGACACGCCAGGTAGGCGGCAAACCCCCACCCACCTGACACCGCGCGCCCAAACAGGCGACGCTTCTCATCAGACCCAATCCCAATTTCGGAACGCCCAACGCACCCACAGCGAAGCGCCCCTGGCGAAGCCAGCAGCGAAGCACCACCGGAACTCACCCACCCGACGCAACCAGCGGCAGATGGGGGTCCAGGGGGCGAAGCCCTCCTGGCGGGGGCCTGGGGGTTCGACCCCCAGAGAAAACGACGAAGGCCGAGGCCTGCGAGCGTTCTCCGCGAGCAGACCCCGGCCTTCGGCCGAGTGGAGGTGCCGGGAATTGAACCCGGGTCCTCTGGCGCCTTGCCTAGGCTTCTCCGTGCGCAGTTCGCTGTGCCTCTACTCGGCCCCACCGGTCACGCGAACAAGCCGGTGTGACGGGCCCAGCCGCTGTGGTTTTCCCTTCCGGTCCCCGCGGCCGGGTCCGGAAGGTGAGCCTCCTAGCTGATGCCGGCTACCGGGACGGAGGCGCTCCCGGGCCGACAGACTCGCACTCGCTCAGGCAGCGAGGGCGAAGTCGCGCTGACTATTAGTCTTGGCGCTTATTTGGTTACGACGACGCTTAACGGTGGTCTCTCGCCTGCACCGGCACGCTTCCCTTGACTCAACGTCCAGAGTCGAAACCGTTCACCCCCTTGATGGTGTTCCGTTACCAGCATAACGCCCCCGGCAACCGGGTTTGTTCCGCACCGGTGGGGTTGTCCCTACCCCGGTGACGCCCGCGCGCCCCATGGCTCACCAGCGGGAACCTCGCGATGCTGGTCCCGTGTTGCAGAGAGAGGAACGGATCATGGGGCCGACGTATTCCGCGCTGGACGGCACGCGGCCGCGCCCTCCGGTGCTCGGCGCGCTGGGGTACCTGCTGTGCAACCTGCCGCTGGGTGTGGCCGGGTTCGCGTTGATGGTGACGTTGTTCACGGTCGGCCTGGGCACCGCGATCGTGTGGGTGGGGCTGCCGGTGCTGGCCGTCGGGGTGCTGATCGCCCGCGCGGCCGGCCGGTTCGAGCGTGCCAGGGTGTACCGGATGCTGGGCGCCTACATCGCGACGCCCTACAAGCCGCTGCCCGAGTTCGGCGTGAAGGCCCGCTGGCGAGCGCGGCTGACCGACGGCGCGACCTGGCGGGACGTCCTCTACCTGGTGCTGCTGCTGCCGCTCGGGATCGCCGAGTTCACGATCGTGGTCATCTTCTGGTCGGTCGGGCTGGCCGCGACGGCACTGCCGTTCTACTGCCAGTACCTGCCCGGGGGCGCGTACTTCTTCCCGTCGGGTGACCTGCGGTGGATCGCGGTCGACTCGGCGGTCGACGCGCTGCCGTGGGCCGCGCTGGGGTTGATCGTCCTGGCGTGCGCGATCGCGCTGACCCGCGGCATGGGCACGGCTCACGCGCTGTTCGCCCGGGCCGTGCTCGGTCCGGGGCCCCGGGCCCGCAGGCTCGTCGAATCGGACACCGAGCGCCCTGGTGCGGTGGCATGATGAGCGTCGTGGCCGGTGAGCACGGGCCGATCGAGCAGCCGCGTCCGGGGGCCGCCAAGTCGATCGCGTACATGATCTCCTCCATCGCGTTGCGCCTGGTCCAGTTCGTGCTGGTCGTGACGCTCAGCCTGGTGGGGATCGCGACGACGGTGATCTGGGTCGGCATCCCGATCCTTCTGTGGACCACGAGCATGGTGCGTGGTTTCGGTGACCTGGAGCGCCGCTGGGTGCGCCGGATGCTGGGCACTCCCCTGCCGCCCGCCGACCGCGCGCCGGTCGAGGGCGGGGTGCTGCGCCGGTGGCGGATGCGCCTGGTGGACAGCACGACGTGGCGGGACCTCGCCTACCTGCTGATCGCGTTCCCGCTGAGCGTGGTCGAGTTCGCGGTCGGCCTCGCGTCGATCGTGCTGGTGCCGATGGCGATCTGGGTCGCGCCGTGGATCGGCTGGGTGCACGGTTCGCTGGCCATCGCGCTGCTGGGACCGAACCGCGCGGAACGGCTGCGCGTGAAGGCGCAGCAACTGCAGGCGTCGCGGGCGCGCGGGGTGGACGCCGCCGAGGCCGAGCGCCGCCGGATCGAGCGGGACCTGCACGACGGCGCGCAGCAGCGGCTCGTCGCGGTGGCGCTGAACCTGGGCCGGGTCAAGAACAAGCTGGACAAGGAACCGGACGCGGTCCGCGCGCTGATCGAAGAGGCGCACACCGACGCCAAGCTCGCGGTGTCGGAGCTGCGGGACCTCGCGCGCGGCATCTACCCGGCGGTGCTCGGCGACCGCGGCCTCGACGCGGCGTTGTCCGCGCTGGCGGCCAAGACGCCGATCCCGGTGGAGGTCTCGGTCGACATCGAGCCGCGCCCGCCGGCCGCCGTCGAGACCACTGCGTACTTCATCGCCGGTGAGACGCTCACCAACGTCGCCAAGCACTCCGGCGCGACGGAAGCGCAGGTCAAGGCCTGGCGCACGGACGACAAGGTGATCATCGAGATCACCGACAACGGGCACGGCGGCGCCGAGGTGCGCCCCGGCGGCGGGCTGGCCGGGCTGGCCGACCGGGCCGCCACCATCGACGGCGTGATGACGGTGGTGAGCCCCAAGGGCGGGCCGACGGTGGTGCGAGCCGACCTGCCGTGTACCTGGTGACCCGGTTCGTGAGTGAATAGGGCGAATTCACTCACGAACTGGGGGTTGGCGGAATGCGTGTGGTGATCGCCGAGGACGCGGTCCTGCTGCGGGCCGGGGTCGAGCGGTTGCTCGCCGACGAGGGAATCGAGACGGTCGCCGCGGTCGACCGCGGCGACGAGCTGGTCGGCGCGGTCACCGAGCACCGGCCGGACCTGGCGATCGTCGACGTCCGGATGCCGCCGACGTTCACCGACGAGGGCTTGCGCGCCGCGCTGGCGGCGCGCGAGGCGGTGCCGGGCCTGCCGGTGCTGGTGCTTTCGCAGTACGTCGAGGAGAGCTACGCGGTCGAGCTGCTGTCCGGCGGGGCAGGCGGCGTCGGCTACCTGCTGAAGGAACGCGTGGCCGACGTGGCCGACTTCCTCGACGCGGTACGCCGTGTCGCACGGGGCGGCACGGCCATCGATCCGGAGGTGATCGCGCAGGTCATGGCCCGTGGACGGAAGAACCCGCTGGACGCGCTCACGGCGCGGGAGTCCGAGGTGCTCGGGCTGATGGCGCAGGGCCTGTCCAACTCCGCGATCGCCGCGTCGCTGGTCGTCTCGCACGGTGCCGTGGAGAAGCACATCGGCAACATCTTCGCCAAGCTCGGGCTGGAGGCCAGCGCGGAGGAGCACCGCCGGGTCCGCGCGGTCCTCACCTACCTCGGCCGCCCCTAGCTGTTGTGACTCGTGAGGTCGTGGACGGCGTGTCGGGTTGATTGTGGGGAGGGCCTCCGGGCGGAGTGGGTGTTGCGACGCATCCACTACCAGCCCTGGCGCGGATCGCTGAACAGCTCGGAGTGGCCCGTTCCACGGTCTACAAGTGGCTGACGCGGCACCGGGAGGAGGGCGACGCCGGATTGGCTGACCGTTCCTCCCGTCCACATCACAGCCCGTGGGTCCAGCACTACAACACTGGACGCGCACACTCCGCCCTAGCAGGCCACCCACCCATCACCCGACTGCCCTGACCCTCCACAACCTGTCAGGTCACAACACCTAGCGCGTCCAGGGCGGCACGATCGTCGCGCCGCCCACCGTGCCGACCATCCCGGCCGACGTGCACACCGTGGCCCGCGCCGGCTCCGTGCCGGGGTTGTCCAGCCGGAACAGGGTGTCCGGGGGCACGATCACCGCGTCGCCGGGGGCGAGCCGGTGGACTTCGCCGCCGAGCGTCAGTTCGAGCACCCCGGACTGCAGCACGAACACCTCCTCGCGGCTCACCGAGTGCTCCTCGCCGGTCAGCTCCGGCTCGAGCTCCAGCAGCCAGACCGCCAGCTCGGCGGACCCGCGGCTGGGCACGGCCAGCGGGCGGAACACCGCACCGCCGCGCTCGAACCGGGGCGCATCCGCCAACGTCGCGACAGGCATTTCCGACCTCCAAGTAGTCAAGCAGGTTTACCAGTTTTAAGGTAAAGAAGCTTGACCATCTAGTCAAGGAGCTTGACCATGACCGCTGGCGACATGCCGGGACTGCTCGCGCTGACCTTCCGCGCGCTGATGGACGAGATCCACGAGCACCTCGCCGCCGAGGGGTTCGACGACGTCCGCCCGGCGCACGGCTTCGTGTTCCACTTCCTGTCGCACCGCCCCGCCACGGCCGTCGAGCTCGGCGAGCACCTCGGCATCACCAAGCAGGCCGCCGTGCAGCTCGTCGACGAACTGATCACCCGCGGGTACGTCGAACGCCGGCCGCACCCGACCGACCGGCGCAGCAGGCTGGTCGTCCTGACGCCGCGCGGCCGTCAGTGCGTCGACCGGCTGGTGGCGCACTCGCGGGCAGCCGAAGAACGGTGGGTGCACCTGATCGGCGCCGGCGATTTCGCCCGGATGCACCAAGGGTTGTCGGCGTTCGCGGACGATATGGCGCGACACCGGAGGGTCACCGTCCGTCCGGTGTGGTGAATCGCTCCTCACCCGTTCTGACGGCGGCGCCCGGTCCGCCGCTCACCTACCATGGGCGGACGTTGACATCGTTTCCCCGCACGAGGAGGGCCCCATGACCGAAGAGAACGTCCGGTTCTTCGGTGGCCCACTCGACGGCCGGGTCCAGACGCTAGACGACCCGGTGAGCGGCACGGTCATGCGGCACGTCCACCTGCACGAGGGCCCCAAGATCGAGACCTTCTACCAGCTCGGGTTCTCCCCGGAGGCCGGCTGGGAGTACCGGCTCTGCGGCCTGCCCGCCTCCGAGGTCGACGAGGCTCGCGAGCTGTAGGTAGGGCGGACCCCACCACGGTCCTGCACCTGTCCCCCGCCCGAAGACGGCGGTCTGCCCGGCTGTGCCCGGCACCCGTTCCGACCAGGCTGAACGCATGCGAACAAGCCTGCGGCAGGCCCCGGCGGGAGCCCGCGACACCTTCCTCGACGTGGTCCGCGCGACCGCGATCCTCGCCGTCATCGGGCAGCACTGGCTGATGCCCGTGCTCAGCTACGACCACGGCCGTCTCGCGACCGGCAACGCCTTGACCACCCCGGGCTGGTGGGCGCTGACCTGGCTGTCCCAGGTCATGCCGATGGTCTTCTTCGCCGGTGGCGCGGCCAACCTGATGTCGCTGCGCCGCGCCGCGTCCACGCGCGACTGGCTGTCCACGCGGCTCAAGCGCCTGCTGGTCCCGGTCCTGCCGCTGTTCGCGGTGTGGCTGCTGGCGCCGGACCTGCTGCGCGACCTCGGCGCGCCGGAGCAGCCGGTGCAGATCGCCGGCGCGATCGCCGGGCAGTTGCTGTGGTTCCTCGCCGTCTACCTGATCACCGTGGCCGCGACTCCGCTCATGCTGGCGGCACACCGCCGCTGGGGACTGCGCGTGCCGCTGGTGCTCACCGGGCTCGCGGTGATCGTCGACTTCGGACGGTTCGAGGTGTTCGGGCCGCTCGGTTACGCCAACGCGGTGTTCGTCTGGCTCGCGGTGCACCAGCTCGGCTTCTCCTACGCCGAGGGCAGGCTCGGCACGCTGACCCGTCGTGGCGCGGCCGCGCTCGCCGTGGCCGGGTTCGGGGTCACCGCGCTGGCCGTCGCGTTCGGCCCGTACCCGGCGAGCATGATCGGCATGCCGGGCGCGCCGGTGTCCAACATGAGCCCGCCGACCGCGGTGCTGATGAGCCTCGCCGTCGGGCAGGCCGGGTTCTGGCTGGCGCTCAAGCCCACGCTGGCCACGCTCGCCGAGCGCCCCGCCGTCGCCGCCGTGCTGCGCTGGAGCGGGCCGCGGTTCATGAGCATGTACCTGTGGCACATGCCCGCGCTGGTCGTCGTCGCCGGAATCGCCGTGCTGGGCTTCGGTTACGCCACACCGGAACCCGGCAGCGTGGACTGGTTCGCCGTCGCCCCGCTGTGGGTCGGCGCGGCGGGAGTCGTGCTGGCCGGTCTGCTGAAGGCGTTCGGGCGCTTCGAAACCCGGCCCAGCCCCGCGGGCGGCGTCCCGGCCGGACAGCTCGCCGCCGCTGCCGTGCTCGCGTCCGCCGGGCTGCTCGGCCTGGCCGCGAAGGGGTTCACCACGCCGCTGGACGCCGGGATGCTCGCCGGTCCCGTGCCGTGGGTGGCGCTGGTGCTGGCCGGGCTGCTGCTGGCGGGGAAGCCGGTGCGGGTCGCCGTCAGAGGTTGAGCAGCTTCGCCGGGGTGTCGTGCAGGACGGCCCGCAGGAAGTCGTCCCCGAGGCGGTCGTCGGCAGCCCAGCCGGCGACCGCCCGCAGCTGTGTGGCGTAGGAGTAGGGGATGTTCGGGAAGTCGGTGCCGAGCACGACCCGGTCGGCGATGTCCGCGAGCCGGCTCGTCCAGTCCGGCGGCAGCGGCATCAGCGCCTCGGTGAACGGGACGCCGACCATCGTGGTGTCCAGGTGCACGCGCGGGTACCGCTCGACCAGCGCGAGCGCCTCGGCGTACTCGGGCATCCCCGCGTGCGCGAGCACCGCGGTCAGCCGCGGGTGCCGGGCGAGCACCTCGCCGAACACGTCGAGCCCGGTGTGCGGGCCGCGCTCGGGCCCGTGCCCGGCGTGCACGACGACGGGCACCCCGGCCTCGGCGAGCGCACCCCACGCGGGGTCGAGCAGCTCGTCCCTCGGGTCGTAGGCGCCGACCTGGACGTGCGCCTTGAAGCAGCGGGCGCCGGCCTGCAGCGCTTCGACGACGTAAGTGGCCGCCGACGGTTCCGGGTAGAGCGTCGCCGTGGGCACCGCGGCCGGGACGCGTTCGGCGAACTCGCGCAGCCAGCCGTTGAGCCACTCGGCCATGCCGGGCTTGTGCGGGTAGGCCAGCGGCGCGTACCTCAGCACACCGAACGATTCGAGCAGCGCGACCCGCTCGTCCTCGGCCACCCGGTACTGGATGGGCCACTCGTAGCCCGTGCGCTCACCGATCCGGTCGAAGTAGGCCCAGACCTTGACCAGCATCCGTGCCGGCAGGAAGTGCAGGTGCAGGTCGACGAGACCGTCCAGGCCGAGGCCGCGCACCCAGTCCCGGATGTCCTCGTCGCGCTCCGGCCCCACCTAGCGGCGGCCCTTCAACGCCCTGCCCACGGCGCGGCTGATCTCGCGCTGGGCGTCGCGCTTGGCCAGGTCCTGGCGCTTGTCGTAGGCCTTCTTGCCCTTGGCGAGGGCGAGCTCGACCTTGACCTTGCCGTCCTTGAAGTACATGGACAGCGGGACGAGCGAGAGCCCGCCCTCCTTGGTCTTGCCGATCAGCTTCTCGATCTCGCCGCGGTGCAGCAGCAGCTTCCGCTTGCGCCGCGACTCGTGGTTGGTCCACGTGCCGTGCTCGTACTCGGGGATGTGGAGGTTGCGCAGCCACACCTCACCGTCGTCGACCGTGGCGAACGCGTCGACCAGCGAGGCGCGGCCCGCGCGCAGGCTCTTCACCTCGGTGCCCACCAGCGCGATCCCGGCCTCATAGGTGTCCAGCACCGCGTAGTCGTGCCGCGCGCGGCGGTTCGACGCGATCACCTTGGAGCCTCGTTCTTTGGGCATAGTTCCAGGTTATCCCACACGTCCCGGCTGGAGCACGGCGTTAATGCCGCACGTAGAGCCGCAGCGTCAGGTACCCGGTGGTGGCCGAGATGATGATCGACGCGAGCAGCAGCCACGGCGCCACCACGATCACGTCGAGCACCTGGATGTTCGGGATGATGCCGCCGGTGACGGACAGGATGCGGTCGATGAACGCGAACTTCGCCGCGATCAGGCCGCCGACCGCGATCGCCCAGCCGATGACGCCGGTGACCACCGCTTCCAGGAGGAACGGCAGCTGTGTGTACCAGCGGGTGGCGCCGACGAGCCGCATGATGCCGACCTCGGTGCGCCGCGTGAACGCGGAGATCTGCACCGTGTTGGAGATCAGCAGCAGCGCGGCGAGTGCCTGGATGAGCGCGATGACGAAGGTGCCGTCGCGGACGCCGCCGAGCACGCCGAAGAACCGGTCGAGGAACTGCTTCTGGTCGTCGACGCGGGACACGCCGGGCCGGGTGCCGTACTCCTGGGTGATGACGTCGCTGCGGCTCGGGTCCTTGAGCTTGACCTGCAGCGATGCGGGCAGCGCCTCGGGGCGGGCGGACTGGACCAGGATCGGGTTGTCCTGGAAGAGCTTCTTGAACCGCTCGTAGGCCTGGTCGCGGTTTTCGAACACGACGGAGTCGACGGCCGGGTTGCTGTTCAGGTCGGCCAGCAGCCCGCGGCACGGGTCCTGGGTGCAGGTCTTGTCGTTGGCGCTGACGTCCTGGGTCAGGTAGAGCGAGACCTCGACGTCGGCCATGTAGTTGACCTGCATTTTGTCGATGGTCCGCACGATCAGCAGGCCGCCGCCGAGCATGCCGAGCGAGATGGCCGTGGTGATGATCATCGCGATGGTCATCGTGATGTTGCGGCGCAGGCCGGTGAAGACCTCGCTGAACACGAAACTGGCACGCATCGGGGGGTGGTTCCTCAGGTCGGGGGCAGGCGGGGGGTTCGGGGTGACTCAGCGGCCGACGCCGTACACGCCCCGGGCGTCGTCGCGGATCACCTTGCCGAGCTGGAGCTCGACGACCCGGCGTCGCATGGAGTCCACGATGGAGTGGTCGTGGGTGGCCATCAGGACGGTGGTGCCGGTGCGGTTGATCCGCTCCAGCAGCAGCATGATGTCCTGGCTGGTGTCGGGGTCGAGGTTCCCGGTGGGCTCGTCGGCCAGCAGCACGAGCGGCCGGTTCACGAACGCGCGGGCGATCGCCACCCGCTGCTGCTCACCACCGGAGAGCTCGTGGGGCATGCGGTCGGCCTTCCCTTCCAGCCCGACCAGCTCGAGGACCTCCGGCACCACCTTCTTGATGGTGTGCTTCGGCTTGCCGATGACCTCGAGCGCGAACGCGACGTTCTCCGCGACGGTCTTGTTGCCGAGCAGGCGGAAGTCCTGGAAGACGCACCCGATGGTCTGCCGCAGGCGGGGGACCCTGCGGCGGGCCATCTTGGCCACGTCGAAGTTGGACACGAAGACCCGGCCCTTGGTGGGGACCTCCTCGCGCAGGAGGAGGCGCAGGAACGTCGACTTGCCGGACCCGGAGGGCCCGATCAGGAAGACGAACTCGCCCTTGTCCACGTCGACCGACACGTTCTCGAGTGCGGGACGCGTCGACGTCTTGTAGACCTTGGAGACACTGTCGAGCCGAATCACGGTGGGCAATCCTACCCATGGGCGTCGTTAAGCCCGGGTTGGCCTATTGCGTCCGGCGCGGCGGTTACGCAGCGTTGGCCTGCTTGCGCCAGCGGATACCGGCCTCCAGGAAGTCGTCGATCTCCCCGTCGAGCACGGAGCTGGGGTTACCCACCTCGTGCTCGGTGCGGAGGTCCTTGACCATCTGGTACGGGTGCAGAACGTAGTTGCGCATCTGGTTGCCCCAGCTGCTGCCGGAGTCCTTGAGCGCGTCGAGCTCGGCCCGTTCCTCCTCCTTCTTCTTGAGGAGGAGCTTGGCCTGGAGGACCTTGAGCGCGGCGGCCTTGTTCTGCAGCTGCGACTTCTCGTTCTGGCAGGAGACGACGATGCCGGTGGGCAGGTGGGTGATGCGCACCGCGGAGTCGGTGGTGTTGACGCTCTGCCCGCCGGGGCCCGAGGAGCGGAACACGTCGACCCGGATGTCCTTCTCCGGGATCTCGACGTGGTCGACCTCCTCGACCTCGGGCAGCACCTCGACGTGGGCGAACGACGTCTGGCGGCGGCCCTGGTTGTCGAACGGGGAGATCCGGACGAGCCGGTGGGTGCCCTGTTCGACGGACAGGGTGCCGTAGATGTAGGGCGCGGCGACCTTGAAGGTGGCCGACTTGATGCCGGCCTCTTCGGCGTAGGAGATGTCGTAGACGTCGGTCGGGTAGCCGTGGCGCTCGGCCCAGCGCAGGTACATGCGCAGGAGCATCTCGGCCCAGTCGGCCGCGTCGACGCCGCCGGCTTCCGCGCGGATGGTGACCACCGCGTTGCGGTCGTCGTACTCGCCGGAGAGCAGGGTGCGGACCTCGAGGGCGTCCACTTCCTTCGCGAGGCGGGTCAGCTCGCCTTCGGCCTCGGCCTTGCTGGCGTTGTCGCCCTCGGCCTCGGCGAGCTCGTGGAGCACCTCGAGGTCGTCGAGCCGCTGGCGCAGGTCGGTGACCCGGCGCAGCTCGGCCTGCCGGTGGGACAGCTGACTGGTGACCTTCTGCGCGGCCTCCGGGTCGTCCCACAGGTTGGGGTTGGACGCCTGCTCTTCCAGGTCAGCCACCTGGGCACGCAGGGCGTCGAGGTCCATGACGGACTCGACCTGCGTCAGCTTGCCGGCGAGATCCTTCAGGTCGGCTGCGAAGTCACCACTCACAACCTTCAAGGTTACGGCACGGGGCGCGGCCGGTTACGGGAACCGGCCGCTTGGGGCCCCGTGGCCGCTCAGGCGTCCGGGATCGCGTCGATCAGCTTCAGCGCCGCGCGGGCGTGCGCCTGGCCGAATTCGGCGATGGCCTTGGTGTAGGGGTCGCCCGCTGCCTTGACGGCGGCCCTGGCCTCGTCCAGGTCCTCCTGGTAGCTGGCCCTGGCCGTCTCGATGAGGCCGGCGCGCTGCTTCGCGGTGAGCGAGGCGGCGTGCACGAGGCGCAGGATCAGGGGGCTGCGGAGGTGGTCGGGGCCGGCGTCGGAGGTCAGCCAGGCCTTGAAGGCCTTCTTCCCGGCGGCGGTGATCACGTACTGCTGGCTGGAGCGCGGACCTTGCTTGCCGAGCCGGACGAGCCCTTCCTTGGCGAGGGCGGGCAGCTCACGGTAGACCTGGCTGCGGGTGACGCTGAAGAACGTCCCGAACCGCTCCTCCGCCGCCGCAACCAGCTGCCCCCCGGTGGCCGGGCCGTCCTGGAGCAGGCCGAGCAATGCCGCTGCTGTTGCATTGAGTTCAGACACCCCTACAAGGTGCCACTTTTCCGCCGATCTGTCCACAGTGGTCACGATCAATGTCCACAAAGGTCATTACCTTCCCCCGTCCGGCCCAATCGGGGGTGCCCCAAGCGCACGAAAAAGGCCCGGTCCGTGAAGACCGGGCCTTTTCCCTGGTAGCGGGGACAGGATTTGAACCTGCGACCTCTGGGTTATGAGCCCAGCGAGCTACCGAGCTGCTCCACCCCGCGCTGTAAGACCCACTATACACACCCCACCCTAACCCCCAAACCTGGCCCCCCAGTCCACACGAGACACCCCCAGCCCCCTGGCGTCCGCGCCCAACCCCAGCTGACCCATTGCCCCAGCGCCGCCAGGCGCGAAGGGCAAACCCGGCCCCGCCCCACCCAACCGAACGTCCCCACAGATCCGGCACCGCGCGGGGGGTGCAGGGGGCTCGCCCCACTCACCGGGACGTCTCCACCCAATCCGGCACCGCAGGGGGTGCAGGGGACTCGCCCCACTCACCGGGACGTCCCCACAGATCCGGCACCGCGCGGGGGTGCAGGGGGCTCGCCCCCTGCCGGGGGCCTGGGGGTCCGACCCCCAGAAGACACAACGAAGAGAGGCCCCCGATCCGCGCTTTCCGCGGATACAGGGGCCCCTGCCTCTCGTAGCGGGGACAGGATTTGAACCTGCGACCTCTGGGTTATGAGCCCAGCGAGCTACCGAGCTGCTCCACCCCGCGTTGTGAGAATGAGTTTACGCCTCGGTTGCGGGGGTGTGCGCACCGGGTGCCGGAAGCAGCTCCGGCACCCGGTGGGGTGGGTCATCCGCCCGGCTGGGGAGGCGCCGAGGTCGTCTGGGCGGCCTTGGCGTTCTCGTAGGCGCGGGCGGCGGCGTCGAGCGCGGCGAGGGCCTCGCCCTGTGCGGCGAAGTTGCCGCTCTGCTGGGCCTGCCGGAGCCGTTCGAGCGCCGACTGGATGTCGGCGACGGCCTGGTCGAGGGCCGGGCTGCTGCCGGTGCCGCCGGTGGCAGGCGGGTTCGTCGGCGTGGTGCTCGGTGTCGGCGTGTTGGTCGTCGGTTGTTGCTGGGTCGGGGAGGTCGCCGCCTGGCCTGCCTGGTCGCCGAAGACCTGTTTCAGCGCGTCGGCCAGCGTGGACGCGAACCCGACCTTGGACCCGTAGGACACCAGCACGCGGGCGAGCTGCGGGTAGCTGTTCTGGTTGCGTTGCTGGATGTAGACGGGTTCGACGTAGAGGAACCCGCCACCGACCGGCAGGGTGATCAGATTGCCGAAGATCACCGTGACGCTCTGGTTGCTGAACAGGGTCCGTTCCTGGGCGAACCGGGAGTCGCTCTGGAACCTGTTCTGGACCTGCACCGGGCCGTCGACCTGGCTGTTGCCCGCCGCTGTGGTGGGTAGCCGCAGGACCTTGATGGCGCCGTAGTCGTCCGGGTCGGAGGACACGGTCATCCAGGCCGCGAGGTACTGCCGTTGCAGGGCGGTGAGCGGGCTGGTCAGCTGGAACGTCGTGCCGCTCTGCCCCGGCGCCTGCGCCAGCACGTAGTAGCCGGGCTGGTTGGCCAGGCCGGAGGCGTCCAGGTTGGTGCCGCCCTCCTGGGTCGGGTCCTGGGGCACGTTCCAGAAGGTGTTGGTCGTGTAGAACTCCTGCGGGTCGGTGACGTGGTACTTCGTCAGGAGTTCGCGCTGGACCTTGAACAGGTCCTCCGGGTACCGGAAGTGCGACCGCAGTTCGGGGCTGACCTCGCTGCCCGGCTTGACCAGGCCGGGGAAGACCTGCTCCCAGGCCTTGAGGACCGGGTCCTTGTCGTCGACCGAGTAGAGGGTGACGGTGCCGTTGAACGCGTCGACGGTCGCCTTCACCGAGTTGCGGATGTAGTTGATGTTGTTGTTGGCCTGGCGGGCGACGCCGGCGAGGGTGTCCTCGGTGGCGGCGCCGAGCGGCGTCTGCTGGGAGTACGGGTAGTTGTTCAGCGTGGTGTAGCCGTCGACGATCCAGACGATCTTGCCGTCGACCACCGCCGGGTACGGGTCGCCGTCGACGGTGAGCCACGGCGCGACCTTGCTGACGCGCTGGCGCGGGTCGCGGTTGTACATGATCTTCGAGCCGTCGCTGATGGCGTCGGAGAAGAGGATGTTCCGCTCGCCGTACTTGGCCGCGAAGGCGAGGCGGTTGAACCAGTTGCCGAGGTTCACGCCGCCGGTGCCGTCGTAGCGGTAGTTGCTGCTGCTGGCGCTGTCGTACTCGCCGGGCGCCCGGCCTTCCTGGCCGCCGACGATGGCGTAGTCGTTGGTGAGCTCGCCGTAGTAGATCCGCGGCTCGGTGACCGCGATGCCCGGCGCGGTGGGGTTGGCCGGGTTGATGCCGGCGCCGGTCGGGTTCTGCGTGTCGCTGGTGACCGCGATCGGGTAACCGCCGTCGCTGTTGGCGCTGCTCACCGCACGGTCGATCGTGTTGGCCGGAGCCGCCACGAACCCGTTGCCGTGCGTGTAGACCATGTGCTTGTTGATCCAGTTGGTCTGGTTGCCGGTGAGGTTGGCGGTGTTGATCTCACGGGCAGCGACCACGTAGTCCTGCAGCCTGCCGTCGATCTCGTAGCGGTCGATGTCGAGCTTCTGCGGGAAGCCGTAGAAGTTCTCGCGGCCGACCCGCTGGGTGAAGGTGGGCGCCAGTACGTTCGGGTCGAGCAGGCGGATGTTCGGCACCGTCGTGGTGTCCGCGCTGATCTCTGACGCGGTGGCCTGCCCGGTGCCGGTGTAGTCCTCGTACTGGACGTTGTTGAGCCCGAACGCGGACTTCGTCGCCTCCATGTTGCGACTGATGGAAAGCGCTTCCTTCTGGTTGGCGTTCGGCTTGACCGAGAACTGCTCGAGGATCGCCGGCCAGGCGACGCCGACCAGCACGCCGGACAGGATCAGCAGCACCAGCGCGATCGCGGGCAGCTGGATGTTGCGCAGGAAGGCGCCGGCGAAGAATGCCACGGCGCAGATCGCGGAGATGCACAGCAGGATCAGCTTCGCGGGCAGCACCGCGTTCAGGTCGGTGTAGGTGGCGCCGTAGAACAGCGGGGCGTTGCGGTCGGAGAACAGCAGGTTGTAGCGGTCGAAGTAGTACTCGACGGCCTTCAGCAGCACGAACAGGCCCGCGGTGACGGCGAGCTGGACGCGGGCCGAGCCGGCGAGCTGGCCGCCGCGGCCGGCGAGCCGGATGCCGCCGAACAGGTACTGCGCGATGAGCGCGCCGATGAACGAGATCGTCACCGCGACGAACAGCCAGCCGAGCAGCCACTGGTAGAAGGGCAGCGTGAAGGCGTAGAAGCCGATGTCGTTGCCGAACTCGGGGTCGGTCTGGCCGAAGCTCGTGCCGTGCAGGAACAGCTGGATGCGCTGCCAGTCGCCCTCGCCGGTCGCGCCCGCGATGAGGCCGGTGACCAGCGGGATGCCGATGCCGAACAGCCGGATGCGGCCGACCACGGCCGAGCGGTAGCGGGCCAGCGGGTCGTCGGCGCCGGAGACCGGGACGAACACCGGCCGCGTGCGGTAGGCGATCCACAGGCTGAGCGCGAGCGAGCCGCCGACCAGCAGCCCGATCGCGAAGAACAACACGATGCGGGTGACGACCATCGTGTTGAAGACCTGGCGGGCTTCGACCTCGCCGAACCACAACCAGTCGACGTAGGTGTCCAACAGGCGCGCGCCGAGTAGCAGCGCCAGGACGATCACCGCGGCGATGATCAGCAGTACCCGGCTGCGACGGGACAGTTTCGGCAGGCTCACTGGGGGCCGACTGGCCACTGCGCACGCTCCTGTTGTCTTGGTCCGCTGGCGGGGCGACCCGTAATGCAGGACACCCCTGAACCCCTAACTGTAGGAGGGCCGCCGCGGGTTCCCCGACCGGCCCGAATCGGACACGTCCGGCGGGCACCTGACACGATGAGGAGATGGCATCGGAAGTCAACCCCGCCACCGGTCCGGCCATCGCGGCGCTGGCCCGTGAGGTGGAGGAGTTCGTGGCCGCCGCCGGGTGGGACCAGGCTCCTCAGCTGTTCGCGCTGGTCCCGACCGCGTCGCTGCTCCGCGAGCAGCCGGAGCTGGCCGGGCAGCTCGACCCGTCGAGCGCGCTGACCCCGGTGGCGCAGGAGCCGCTGCCCGAGGGTGACCTGGCGGAGGCGCTGGGGCGGATCGCCTGGCCGGACGTCGTGCTCGGTTGCGCGCTGGCCCAGGAGATCATCGTGCTGCCCCCGAGCGCCGAGTCGGAGCTGTCCGACTCCGGCGACGCGGAGCGGCTGCGGCAGGCCGCGGCGGACCACCCCGACCGGACGGAGGCGCGCCTGGTGGCGGCCGTGCTGAGGGACGGCCCAGGAGCCTGCGTCATGCGGCTGCGGGGCTACACGAAGGCGGAGGACGCCGAGCCCACCGACGAGATCGTCGAGCACCCCGACCTGGCGCCCAACCTGCTGGAAGCGCTTCGAGCCACGCTGGCCCCCTGACCTCGGCGCCCGGCCGCGTGGGGCCGCGCTCCACGCCGGGTGTCTTGAGTCCCTCCACCCGGTCCGACGAGCCCCTCGCTCCCGCACCGTGTCCCCACGCGCGGCGCCCACGGACAACCGCGTGAATCCGGGCGGTCCCGTACCGGGTCCCACCACTCGGTGCCCACGGACAACCGCCCGGGTCCGGGCGCTCCCCACTCAGCGCCACATGCCCACGCCGTGCCCCATGGCTGGCGTCAGGGCCGCACCCACGGCCACGCCGCGGCCCACACCGAGCGCCACCCGAGCCGCACATCCACCGTCAAGCGCCCTCAGCTCGGCGCCGCGTCTCCACGCTCGACGCCCAAGCACGCGTCCCGGCACTCCCACTCGGAGCCGCGGCCGTCACGCACCCGGCGCGGGTCAGCAGGACGGCGTGGGCTGCCCCGCCTTGAGCGCGTCCAGCGCCGAGAGCGCGCTGTTCAGGTCGGTCACCTTGACCAGCTTCAGCCCGTCCGGCGCCGCGGCGGAGGCCTCCGCGCAGTTGGCCTCGGGCGTGAGGAACACGGTGGCGCCTGCCTCGCGCGCGGCGACGACCTTGAACGAGATC
This sequence comes from Amycolatopsis sp. NPDC006131, assembly GCF_040614175.1. Taxonomy (NCBI): domain Bacteria; kingdom Bacillati; phylum Actinomycetota; class Actinomycetes; order Pseudonocardiales; family Pseudonocardiaceae; genus Amycolatopsis; species Amycolatopsis sp. NPDC006131. The sequence goes on along the minus strand of NZ_JBEXTX010000018.1, from coordinate 20,849 downwards.
CCGCCGATCGGCCCGACCTGCCCCTTCTCGGTGATCTCCCCCGTGCCTGCGATGTGCTCACCCGCCACCATCTCGCCCGGGGTGAGCCGGTCGACGATCGCCAGCGCGAACATCAGGCCGGCCGAGGGGCCGCCGACGTCCTGCAGCGAGATCTTCACGTCGAAGGGCACGTCGGCCCGGTCGATGGGCTGCAGGCCCATGAACCCCTGCTTCTTGGACGGGTCCGGGTTCGCGGCGAGCGTGATCTGCTCGGTGCGGGGAGGCTCGGTGCCGTGCTGGAACGTGATCGGCACGGTCTGGCCCGGGGTGGTGTCGGCGAGCGCCGCGGTGACGTCGTCCTCGTTGGTGATGGTGCGGCCGTTGACCGACAGCAGCCGGTCGCCCGCGGCGAGGACCCGGCTGGCCGGGGTGTTGTCGACGATCGTCTGCGCGAGCACCTTGACCGGGAAGCCGAGGTGGCGCAGCGCGGCGACCTCGGCGTTGCTCTGCGAGTCCTGGAACTGCTGGACGTTCTCCTGCTGGACCTGCTCGTCGCTCTCGCCGGGGCGGAAGTACTCTTCGCGCGGCGCGAGCGCGTACCGGCCGCTGACCCACAGGCCGAGCGCGCCGAACAGGCTGATCTCGTCGTTGAGCGAGACGGTGGTCATGCGCAGCTCGCCCGCGGTCGGGTAGGTCTGCTGCCCGTCGATCTCGACCACCTGGACGCCGTTGACCTGGCCGAGCGTGTCGTAGGTCGGGCCGGGGCCGATCGCCACGTAGGGCACCTGGACGAACGCGCCGATGAGCCCGAACACCACGATGAGGACACCGCTGGTCACGACGGTCCAGCCGCGCCGGGTCATGCCGGCGCGCTCGCGGGGCCGCGTCGCGCGGTGCCCGTTGCGGGCCTGGTCGCCGTCGTCGGGTTTGGTGCCGGTCGCGGCGCCGGGAGCAGTGCTGTCGTCGCGGGACTCGCTCACGGTCCACAGCGTACGGTGACCGGCCCGCACGCTCGATCACCAGGCCTTGATCGCGCCGAGCGAAATCGGACACCTCTGGCGGGGTCACGGCTGCTCCGGCCGCGTACGGTGGGGGTATGAGCAATCTCCCGTTCGGCTTCGGGCCCCCGGATCCCGACAAGCCCGGTGACAACGGGCCGTCGGAGGGCGGCCAGCAGCCCGGCGCCGACGCGTTCAACCAGCTCGGCCAGATGCTGAGCCAGCTCGGGCAGATGCTGAGCCAGGCCGGCAGTTCGTCGGGCCCGGTGAACTACGACCTCGCCAAACAGATCGCACTGCAGAAGCTCAGTGGAAGCGCCGGCGGCACGATGGGTTTCGCCTCGAGCGGCGACGCCGACAGCGCCGTGCGGGACGCCGGGCACCTCGCGGAGCTGTGGCTCGACGCGGCGACGATCCTGCCCGCGGGCGCGTCGGTGACCGCGGCGTGGTCCCCGCGCGACTGGGTGCAGAAGACGCTGCCGACGTGGCAGCGCCTGTGCGACCCGGTGGCCCAGCAGGTGTCGGGCGCGTGGGTGGAGGCGCTCCCCGCCGAGGCGAAGCAGGCCGCCGGTCCGCTGCTGTCGATGGTCGGCCAGATGGGCGGGATGGCGTTCGGCTCGCAGCTGGGCAACGCGCTCGCGCAGCTCGCGTCGGAGGTGCTGACCTCGACCGAGGTGGGTCTGCCGCTGGGTCCGGAGGGGACGTCGGCGCTGCTGCCCGCGAACATCGAGAAGTTCACCGAGGGGCTGGAGCTGCCGAGCAGCGAGGTCCTGGTGTTCCTGGCCGCGCGGGAGGCGGCGCACCAGCGCCTGTTCTCGCACGTGCCGTGGCTGCGGCAGCGCCTGCTTGCGACGGTCGAGGAGTTCGCGCACGGCATCAAGGTCGACACTTCGGCGCTGGAGCAGCTGGCCGGCCAGGTCGACCCGTCGAACCCGGCGAGCATCGAGGAGGCGTTGTCTTCGGGGCTGCTGGAGCCCCAGACGACGCCCGAGCAGCAGGCGGCGCTGAACCGGTTGGAGACGCTGCTCGCCCTGGTGGAGGGCTGGGTGGACGTGGTGGTCGCCGACGCGGTCGGCGACAGGCTCCCGGGGGCCGACGCCCTGCGTGAGACGCTGCGCCGCCGCCGCGCGACGGGCGGCCCGGCCGAGCAGACGTTCGCGACGCTGGTCGGGCTCGAGCTGCGGCCCCGGCGGATGCGGGCGGCGTCCGCGCTGTGGAAGCTCGTGGGCGACCGGCACGGCGCCGAGAAGCGGGACGGCCTGTGGTCGCACCCGGACCTGATGCCGTCGGCTGAGGACCTGGACGACCCGTTGGAGTTCGCCGAGCGGCTGGGCAAGCCGGGCGAGCTGGACGACCCGATGGCGGAGCTGGAGCGCACCAAGCCGGAGGACAAGGGCGACCCCGGCAAGGACGACGAGCCCGGCAACTGACCCCCGCGGTCACACAACCGAGCCGGCTGGGGCGCGGCGGCAAGCCCCGCCCCAGCCGAGCGACCTGCTGCGCCCCTTGGCGCTCACGGCCGCCGCCGATCGAGGCTGCCGTTGCCACCGTCGCCATGCAGCCCATCCGCGCTGATCAACGCCCAGGGCCCGTCGCATTCACGCCGCAGCCGGACCACAGGCACGACGCCGCCACCATCGCGGAACCGGCCGCACTGGCCCCGTTTCAAATCCCGCTGACGGTCTGCTCGCGCCCTGGCGTTCACCGCCTTGCGCCTCGCGAGCTTCAACCCCACGGCGGTGGGCGCCGCCCACCCAGCTCAGCGCCACACCCAGCACCGTCCCGCTCATGCCCGGTCTTCCCCACCTGGTGCCTCACCAGCTTCAACCCCACGGCGGTGGGCGCCGCCCACCCAGCTCAGCGCGCACCCGGCCCCCTCCCGCTCGTAGCCGGTCTTCCACACCTTGCGCCTTGCGCATCAACCTCACGACCCTGGCGCCGCCACCGCCACCAGCCAAGCTCTGAGCCGCACCCGGCACGATCCCGCTCGTGCCCCGGTGTTCCCCACGTTGGGCCTCGCGAGCTTCAACCCCACTGCGGTGGAGACCGCCATCGCCGCGAGCCCAGCTCGACGCCACACCCCGGCACCGCTGGCGACGGGACCAGGCCGTCGTGCCAACCTCCCTCGCCGGCTCGGGGCCCCGCCGAAGTCGCGGGGCCCCGAGCGGCGTTCCTCAGTCCTCGTCCAGCTCGCTGATCCCCCAGCCGGCCGCCGCGGACAGGCCCTCGAGGTAGCCGATCGCCCGCTCGGTCTTCGGGTAGCGCCGGACCAGCTCCCAGAACTCGGCGTTGTGCGCCGCCACCCGCAGGTGCGCCAGCTCGTGCACCAGCACGTAATCCAGCACCCACGCGGGCACGTTCTGCAACCTGTCACTCACTCGGATCGTCCGGTCCGCCGGCGTGCATGAAGCCCACCTGGTGCGCATCGGCGGGACCCAGCGGACGCTCGCCGGCAACGCCTGCCGGTCGAGGTATCGCGCTGACAGCTGCGCGCACCGCGCGAGCAGTGCGGCATCCGATTCGCGCGCCGGAGACGCCCGCTTGGTCTCCGTGCGCTGGAGCTTGCGCTCCATCTCGGCCACCCAGTGTTTTTCCTCGGCTCGGCTCATGCTCGCCGGGATGAGCACCACGAGGGTGTCGCCGTCCCGGTACGCGCTGACCGTCCGCCTTCGTCGTGCACTACGCCGTACTTCGACCTTGAGCTGCGGGTTCGATGACTGCCCGGTGTTGTCCCGGTTCCTCAAAGAGGGCACCCGTGCGTTCGCCACCCGTCCACGGTAAAGCCAGGGGCCGACAACTCGGGAGAGCCGACTTCGAGAAGGCCCGAGTTATCCACATCATGGCCCACCTGTGGATAACTCGCGATCTTGGTTAGCGGATTCTTAGCCACCTTCCGTCACTCTGTGCTTCATGACGGACACAAGCACAAGTCAGCACACGGTCTTCCTGCCCGAACGTCCCTGGCTGCGGCCGGGCCTCGAAGTCTTCGACCGCGGTCCGGGCGAGGTCCAGTTCGGTCTCGACCCCAGGCACGCCATGGTCGCCAAGGACCTGCCGCCCGACCTGGTGGACGCTCTGCACCGCCTCGACGGCAGTCTCCGCCTGGAGAGCCTGCTCGCGCTCGCCAAGAGCGAACACGTCGAAATCCTCCGCGACATCGTCGCGAACCTGACCCGGCTCGGACTCGTCGAGGAAGCGTGGCCGCCGTCCGCCTACAACCGCGCCGCCAGCGAGGCCGGCCTGTGGTCCCTGTCGACCGGGCACCGTCACAGCGAGACCGTCGCCCGGCGCCGTCACAGCGCGGTCGTGCTGTTCGGCTCGGGGCGGCTGACGGTGGCTATCGCGGTGCTGCTCGCCACGGCGGGAGTGGGGCAGGTGTGCGTCGAGGCCGCGGGCAACGTCACCGAGCACGACACCGGCAGCGGCTACACCGACGCCGACATCGGCAGGTCCCGGTCCGCCGCGGCGGCTGACGCCGTGCGGCGGGCGAACCCCGCGACCGTGACCCGGCGTCTGCGCGACGGGCGGCTTCCGGAACTCGCCGTGCTCGCCGACGCCATCGTCCCCGCGCCCGAACTGGTCCGGCAGCTGATGCACGAGCGGGTGCCGCACTTGGCGGTGCGTGTGCGGGAAGGAATCGGGATCGTGGGGCCGCTCGTCGAACCCGGGCGGAGCAGCTGCCTGGCGTGTGCGGACCTCATCCGCCGCTCGATGGACGACCGCTGGCCCACGGTCGCGGGGCAGCTCGCCGGCCGCACCCAGCAGGCCGACCTGACCACGGTGCAGGCGACCGCCGCCCTGGCGACCGGTCAGGTGCTCCGGGCTCTCGGACCGGCCGACGGGGTTCCGCCCGGCTGGAACACGACGATGGAAATCGACCCCTACGACTGCACGGTCTACCACCGCCCGTGGCCGCCGAACCCGGCCTGCACCTGCGGGGCACGCCCGGAACCGCTGGTCAGCAACGCGCAAGCGCCGATGGCTGCGGAAGACATGGTCGACAAGGCACAATCGCAGGAGTGACCGACTTTCCCGAAGAGACCGACGACCGTGCCGATCCCGGGATTCCCCGCCGCACCGCCGCCCGCGCCGCGAAGCTCGCGAGCCTGCCGCTCGGAATCGCGGGGCGGGCGGTCGGCGGCTGGGGACGTCGGCTGACCGGTCAGAGCGCGGAAGAAGTCAACGCGAACCTGTCGGCGAAGGCTGCCGAGCAGCTGTTCGAGGTGCTCGGCACGCTCAAGGGCGGCGCGATGAAGTTCGGCCAGACCTTGAGCGTCTTCGAGGCGGCCGTGCCTGACGAGCTCGCCGCCCCATACCGGGACGCGCTGACCCGCCTCCAGGCCGCCGCGCCGCCGATGCCGGCCCGCCAGACCCGGCGTGTCCTGGCCGAGCAACTGGGCCGGTCGTGGGAGACGCGGTTCCGGGAGTTCGACGACGCCCCCACCGCGTCGGCCAGCATCGGTCAGGTGCACCGGGGGGTGTGGCACGACGGTCGCGAGGTGGCGGTCAAGGTCCAGTACCCCGGCGCCGACGAGGCGCTGCGCAGCGACCTGCGGCAGCTGCAGCGGTTCAGCAGGCTCTTCCAGGCGCTCCTGCCGGGCACCGAGGTCAAGCCGCTGCTTGCCGAACTGTCCGCGCGGATGGACGAGGAGCTTGACTACCGCGGCGAAGCCGACAGCCAGCGCGAGTTCGCGAAGGCCTTCGACGGCGACGACAAGGTGCTGGTGCCGAAGGTGGTCGCGAGCGCGCCGAAGGTGCTCGTGACGGAGTGGGTAACCGGCACCCCTCTCGCCAAGATCATCGCCGGCGCGGACGCGGAAACCCGCAACCACGTCGGCGCGCTCCTGGCCGAGTTCCACTTCTCGTCACCGGCCCGGACGAAGCTGCTGCATTCCGACCCGCATCCGGGCAACTTCATGTTGCTGGACGACGGCCGCCTCGCCGTGATCGACTTCGGCGCAGTGGCCCGTCTACCGCACGGCATCCCTCGCCAGTTGGGCGAGATGACCCGTCTTGCCCTCGATCACCGCTCCACCGAACTCATGGAGTTGCTGCGTTCCGCCGGCTTCATCCGGCCTGGCACGGACCTCAGCGCCGACGACGTTCTCGCCTACCTGGCCCCGTTCACCGAGCCGCTCGCCAACGAGCGCTTCCACTTCACGCGCCGCTGGATGCAACGCCAGGCGATGCGGGTCGGCGACACCCGTGGCCGCGATTTCCGCACCGGCCGGTCACTGAACCTCCCGCCGGAGTACCTGCTGATTCACCGCGTCACAGCAGGTTCGACGGGGATCCTGTGCCAGCTCGACGCGGAGATCCCAGCCCGGGCGATCGTGGAGCGCTGGCAGCCCGGCTTCGCCGACTGAGCCCCACCTCCTCTTTCGTTCCTCGTTCGGACGTCAGGGGTGCAGCGCTCTCGCGCGGGCCCCTGACGTCGCGGACATCGGCGCCCCGTCCATTGCGCTGAGCCCTCGTGTTTTCCTCACAACACAAGCCCTCTCTTGCCAATTTTGTGCCTCGCGCAAGGTATGCGCGCTAGTTCGGCCCGCACATCGCTTTGTCAGCTGTCACCTCCCCGTCTTCGTGTACCTGCCAGTGGGCGCAGTTTCCGTCGCCACGCGGACCGAGCTTCCGCGCAGCCTGTCCCCTGTCCTGCTTGTCCCGCCACAACACCCACCATGCCGCAAACTTCTGCCGACGTGGGTTCCGTGGGCCGTCAGGAGTGCCAGTTATCCACAATTTCTTCGATAACTGCATGAGATGACCAGTCGCACCACCGAGTTGTCCACAGTTCCCCGCAACGTCTTCCCCTGCCTCATTTCCAGCGCGACGCTGATCCCATGACCGAAACCATCAGCGCAACACCAGCGTGTGAGTCGGCGCCGGGCGAGGACGTCACCACCAGCCTGCGCCTGCGCCGAGCGGGCCTGAGCCAGCACGTCATCTCGTCCCGGTGCCGTCCGGGGGGCCCGTGGCGCAGGCTCCTACCAGGTGTGATCCTGTTGAGCAACCGAGAACCCAGCCGGGATCAACAACTCCGCGCGGCGATCTACCACGCCGGTCCGGACGCGGTGATCAGCGGCACGGATGCGTTGCAGGCTCAGGGCATTCCGCTGTCACCGTCCCGGCGCGTCCACGTCCTGATCCCGATCGGACGCCGGATCGCCTCGCACGAGTTCACCTGGCTCGACCGCACGTCCCGCGTCCCCGAGCCGGTCATGGTGGACGGGCTGCCGTTCGCTCCGCCCGCCCGCGCCACCGTCGATCTCGCCAGGCACGAGACCGATCCGGACAGGCTCAGGCGCCTGCTCACGCTGCCGGTCTACTACGGGCTCTGCAGCGCCGAACAGTTGCGTGACGAGGTCGACGCAGGCAACCAACGCGGAACATCCGCGGTGCGCCAAACCCTGCGCAGTCTGGGTTCTCTCCGCGACACCTATCAGCAGGGTGTGGCACGGGAACTGCTGGGCGGTGTCCCAGTACCGCCGCCGATCTGGAACGTGACCATCTGCGACTCGGCCGGACGCCGCCTTGGCGTGGTCGACGCCTGGTGGGATGAAGTCGCCCTGGGCTGGGTCCTTGATCCCGCCGCCACCTGCCCGGACCGTCCGGCAACGAGTCACCTGCCGCTCACCGGTGCCGGGGTGATGCTGGTCCACACCACCCCCAGCCGTCTGCGCGGTGACGCGATGGCAGTCGCGCGGGAACTCACGAGCGCGTTCGCCGCAGCAGCTCGCCGCAGGCGGCCGAGGGTCCAGGCGCTGAAGGAGGTGGCGGTATGACGAGCAGTCACCAGTATTCGGGTGGAAGCTTCCCCTCGATGTCACGGACGTGCTCACGAGCACATCGGGGACACAGCCAGCGCAGAGCACCGCCCTCACGGTCGCTGACCCACGCCAGTGTTTCCAGCGGATCCTCGTCGGGCTTCCGTCGAGTGCCGCAGCGGGAACAGGAAACCGGCTCGGTCATCGGCGCGATCCGAAGTGGACTGTCTGCGTTCCGAGCACGTAGATGTCCTCGCGGTTGCCCAGGAACTCGGGATCCGCTGGATCCAGGAGACGGCGCAGGACGTCCCGATCTTCCTGCGTCACCAGCTCGTCGCCGTCCGAGGCGAGCCAGGCGATGTGTTCGATCACGTAATTGCGAACGACCTCGCTGGGAGGGGCAGGCAGGTCGACAAGACGACTGAAAGAGCCGACTTGCTCCAATCCCGCTTTCCGGAGGGCGGTGTACCAGCCGTAGGGCATCCGGACCGAGCCCGGCATTCCGGCACGCATTTCTCCGAACGAATGGTCGCGGGCTGCCAGCAGACGGCGTTCCAAACCCGGTTCGCCGATGCCCAGATCCCAGGGCAGACAGTAGGTGGGCGGGCTCCCCTCAGCCAGGGCGAGCGTTCCGCCCGGCTTGAGAGCAGTGACCAGGCCGGCGATTCCGGCTTGCTGATCAGGGAGGTGATGCACCATCGAGGCGGCCCAGACCAGGTCCGCAGGCTGGAGGAGCTGAGCGAGGTCCACCGACGCGACGTCCGCTCGGATGCTCTCGATCGAGACATGCCCGGCGAACGCGGCGTTGGAAACAGCCTCGGGTCCGGGGTGGGCGCGACCCACAGTCGCAGCCACGGCACTCCCCGCCAGCTCGGCTTGCGCCTGCTCGAGTTCGACCTGTTGCTGTGCAGCTGAGGGCTCGCGTCGCGTACCGGCTGCAGGGCTCTCCAGGTCCACCCGACCAGGGTGTTCCGCATTCGCCCGCTCGATGGCCGCCCTGGCGGTGGCCTCGGCCACCTCGAGCAGCTCGGGAACGGCGTCGACGAGAACGAGGGTGCCTCCGCCGCGGCGGGCCAACTCCACGGCAAAGGCCGCACTCATCCCGCCAGCGCCACTACCTACGTCGACGATCACCGGCTGCGCGCCGACGCGATCGACCAGGCCGGCGGCGATTCCCGCGTGGGTTGCTGCATGAAGCTCGTCGGCACGGCGCAACGCCGGGATCCGCTCGGCCCAGTCGATGTGATCGTGCGTGTGTGCGGCCATACCGGTCATTCAACACCGGCGTACCGTCGCTCGCCGCCGTTTCGGATCGGCCGCCTGCCGGATGGTTGGTGCGTTTCGAGGCACATCGACGCGGCATGGAGCACACCGCCGCAGTGGTGGCTGGATGCGGCGAAGCTCCAGCCACCGCTGGGCAGTCATTGAGATGGATGCCCAACGGCGTCAGGCCCGGTGGTGTTCGAGAGCCTTCCTCGAACACCACCGGGCCAAGGAGCCGATGGGCGTGACGAACCGCTAGGAGCGGTGTCGGTGATCGGCTAGGCGCGATACCGGCCTGCGCGGCGGGAAGCCCAGCGCGCCACCCGGTCCCACCGGCGGGCGGCGCGCGCGTTGGTGCGCGCCGATCGCGGGCGGACGTCGTCGTGCAGGTCCTGTATTCGTGCTCTCGCCAGTTCTTCGTTGAGCAACATTCGGGTGATCTCCTTGGTCATGGGCGCGACCCCGGCGCGGGGGCGCGGCGTGCTCGGATGCTTCGTCCACGACACGGGAACGAAGGGGGCTTCAGTACTCATGCGGCTGCACTCTGCTGGTCAGTGCGGTTGCGGCGCTCGATGCGCTTCTCCGCGACGGGCGTTTCCACCGGATTCTTACGAGGACGTCCCCGCGGCCGCTTGCGCGCGACCACGGCACCGCGCTCGAAGATCTCGCCTCCCCAGACCCCCCAGGGCTCCCGCCGGGCGAGCGCGCCGGACAGGCACGCACTCCGGATCGGACATTCGGCGCACCGGCTCTTGGCCAGCTCCAGATCCGCCGGTGACTCCGCGAACCACAGATCGGCGTCGCCGGACCTGCAGGGCAGGTCGGCATCCGGCGAGGCCACGGCATCGAAAAGCTCACCGATTCCGGATCCCGAAAGGGCGAGTTCGTCGGGTAACGCCTTCTCTGACGCGAAGGCGATTGCCGATGACATTCCCGTTCTCCTTTGTGTAGTAACGGTTCTTCGGTTGTGAGGTGGTACAAAAACACGAGGGCCGCGGATCCGAAACTCGGTTCCGCGGCCCTCGTGAGCCTGTCTCCCTGACTGGGGTCAGAGTCTGAGCTCCGGTGGAGCCAGCGGAACGTGGAGTCGGGTCTGCTTGTCGGTCGGGACGTACGCCGGCTTGGCGGCGGACACACGGGTCCCGTCGAAGCGGTCACGCAGCCGGGCGAGGATCGGCAGAGCGACGTCGGCAGTGCCGACGCCCCAGCCGTTCGCGCAAGCCATCGCCGAACGGGCGAAGGGCAGAGCGATGCCAGGCTGCGTGACCGTCGTCGAAATGTTCACGTCCCAGCACCTCCTCTCGTCCTTCGCTCATCGCCGGCCGGCGACGGGCGTTCGCTTCGCGGGCGCTCTTCACCCGCTCATGCAGGCTATTGCCCCTGCCCGAGGTGGGGCAACTCATTTTTCGCAGAACTTTCCCGGACGACGAAGATCGTCCCTGAGCAGCGGTTCCGCCGCGCGAAGCGGCCCTTCGACGCGGTCAAGCGGTCCTGCCCCTGTCTGCCCTCACCACCACCGATGATCACTGTGACGAGAGCACCACTCAGTGCGATCGTTCCGGCGAGTCAGGTTAGCCAGTTCGGGGCGAGTGCGCGAGGTCTTTGCGCGGCACAGGCTGCTGACCGAGCTCACGGCCGCCCGGCGGAACGGCAGGCCACAGTTGCCCGGCGAACCCAGGCGACGCGACGAACCGGCGCGCTCCGCGAGGAACCGGCCGGAACAGCGAAATCCGCTACCCGGTGGTCTAGACGTCCCTAACGGGCCGATCGCTGAGGCGATCAACAGGGCTGGTGGCGGCCCGTGACCGCTGTGGATTCGGCCAGACCGGCACGGGGGTCGCCCGCCGGGCAACCGAGCACGACCGGCCGCCCCGGCACGCAACCGCCGCCCGACACGCAACCGCCGCCCGACACGCAACCGCCGCGCGACACGCAACTCCCGCCCGGCATGCAACTGGCGCCCGGCACGCAACTGGCGCCCGGCATGGCAAGTGCCATACGGAGCCGTCTCAGCAGGCGAGGGGCAGGAGTCGCGCCTTGGCGAGCGCGTTCGGCAGGAGCGGCAACGCCGCCGCACAACCGACCAGAAGCGGTGGCCCACCTGACAACCGACTGGCAACAGCCAGCCCACCAGATGCGGTCCCCCACCTCACAACCGACCGGCAACAGCCACCCCACCAGACAACCGACCAGAAGCGGTGGCCCACCTGACAACCGACTGGCAACCGCCAGCCCACCAGACAACCGACCGGAAGCGGTCCCCCACCTCACAACCGACCGGCAACAGCCACCCCACCAGACAACCGACCAGAAGCGGTGGCCCACCGGGACAACCGATCAGGCGTGCTCGCCGCGGAGGAGGGACAGGACCTCGTCGCCGAAGCGTTGCACCTTTGTCGGGCCGATGCCGGAGATCGAGACCAGGCCGCGCTGGTCGTCGGGGCGTTGTTCGGCTATCGCGACCAGCGTGGCGTCCGTGAAGACGACGAACGGCGGCACCTTCAGCTCGCGCGCTCGCTCGGCTCGCCACTCCTTCAGCCGCGTCAGCAAGCCCTCGTCGAGGTCGCTCGGGCAGCGGGCGCAGCGTCCCAGCTTCACCTCCAGCGTGTTCGCCAGCTGCTCGCCGCACATGCGGCAGGTCGGCTTCGTCCTCGTGGTCGCCGCGCGGCGGGGCACCCGCGCCGTCGGGTGTTCCTCCGGGATCAGGCCGTACAGGAACCGGCTGCGGCGGCGGTGCCGTCGCCCGCCCGGGTGGCGCGACAGCGACCACGACAACCACAGGTGCTCCCGCGCCCGCGTCACCCCGACATAAAAGAGCCTGCGCTCCTCCTCGATCGCCGCCTCGTCGCCGTCGGCGCGCTGGATCGGCATCGTGCCCTCGGCGAGCCCCACCAGGAACACCGCGTCCCACTCCAGGCCCTTCGCCGCGTGCAACGACGCCAGCGTCACCCCCTCGACCGTCGGCGGGTGCTGCGCGGCCGCGCGCTGCTCCAGCTCCGCGACGTACCGGCCCATCGACGCGCCCTCCACCGACGCCGCCAGCTCCTCGGCCAGCTCCACCAGCGCCAGCAGCGCGTCCCACCGCTCCTTCGCCGCCCCGCCCGACGGCGGCTGCTCCGTCAGGCCGACGCGAGCCAGCACCGAACGGACCGCCGTCACCAGATCACCCGCGGGCGGATCCGCCGCGGCCGTCCGGAGCGAGACCATCGCCTGCCGGATCTCCCGCCGCTCGAAGAACCGCTCACCGCCACGCACCAGGTATGGGATCTCCAGGTCCGTCAGCGCCTGCTCGTACACCTCCGACTGCGCGTTGACCCGGTACAGGATCGCGATCTCGCTCGCCGGCACACCCGCGTCCAGCAGCTGCCGCACCCGCCCGGCGACCGCGCCCGCCTCTGTCGGCTCGTCGTCGAACTCCGCGAACCGCGGCTCCGGGCCATCCGGCCGCTGCCCGATCAGCTTGAGCCGCGACCCCGCCGGCCGCCCCCGCGCGGCGCCGATCACCTTGTTCGCGAGCTCGACCACCTGCGGCGTGGACCGGTAGTCCCGCTCCAGCCGCACCACCGTCGCCTCCGGGAACCGCCGCGTGAAGTCCAGCAGCGGCCGCGGCGACGCCCCGCCGAACGAGTAGATGGTCTGGTTCGCGTCCCCGACCACCGTGATGTCGTCACGCCCACCGAGCCACGCGTCCAGCAGCCGCTGCTGCAACGGGGTGACGTCCTGGTACTCGTCGACGACGAAGCACCGGTACCGGTCGCGGAACTCGCGCGCGACGTCCGCGTTGTCCTCCAGCGCGGCCGTCGTGTGCAGCAGGAGGTCGTCGAAGTCGAGCATCCGCGCGGCGTTCTTGACCTCTTCGTACTTGCGGTACACCTCGGCCACCTGCGCGGCCTGCATCGGCGTGTCCCGCTGCAGCCGCGCGGCCTGCGCCGGGTAGTCCTCCGGGCTGATCAGCGACGCCTTCGCCCACTCGATCTCGCTCGCGATGTCCCGCAGGATCTCCGTGTCGGTGCTGACCCGCGAGCGCTGCGCCGCCTGGGCGACCAGCCGCAGCTTGCCGTCGAGCAGGTCCCACATCCGGTCGCCCACCACGCGCGGCCAGAAGTACCGCAGCTGCCGCCGCGCCGCCGCGTGGAACGTCAGCGCCTGGGCGCCGTCGACGCCCAGCGCGCGCAGCCTCGTCCGCATCTCCCCCGCCGCGCGTGCGGTGAACGTGACCGCGAGCACCTGACCTGCGGAAACGTGCCCGGACGCGATCAGGTGCGCGATGCGGTGGGTGATGGTGCGCGTCTTGCCGGTGCCCGCGCCGGCCAGGACGCAGACCGGCCCGCGCGGGGCTGCCGCGGCGGCACGCTGCTCGGGGTCCAGCCCGTCCAACAGGCCCGTCGGGGACTTGGTCACAGGTGCGCTAGCCACCCCGGCATCCTCGCAGAGGGGACCGACAGGATCGCGTCGCCCTGCCCGGCCGTATCCTGGTTCATATGGCGGGAAAGCAGGACAAAGAGGCTGCCAAGCAGGCCAAGCGGGAACGGCGCGCCGCGAGCAAGGCCCGGCGCGGTCAGATCTGGGAAGCGTTCAAGATGCAGCGCCGGGAGGACAAGGCGCTCATCCCGTGGATGCTCGGCGCGTTCCTGGTCGTGGCCGGCGTCTTCGTCGTGGTCGGGCTGCTGCTCGACATGCTGTGGGTCCTGTTGCCGCTGGGCATCGTCCTCGGCGTGCTCGCCGCGGTGATCATCTTCGGCCGCCGGGTGCAGCGCAACGTGTTCGCGAAGGCCGAGGGCCAGCCCGGAGCCGCGGGCTGGGCGCTGGACAACCTGCGCGGCCGCTGGAAGGTCACCCAGACGGTCGCCGCGACCACGCAGCTCGACGCCGTGCACCGCGTGCTCGGCGGCCCGGGTGTCGTGCTGGTCGGCGAGGGCGCGCCGCACCGCGTGCGGAACCTGATCACGCAGGAGAAGAAGCGCGTGGCCCGCCTGGTCGGCGACACCCCGATCTACGAGGTCGTCGTCGGCAACGAGGAGGGCCAGGTCCCGCTGCGCCGCCTGTCGAGCCACATGATGAAGCTGCCGCGCAACCTCCGCCCGGCGCAGGTCGACGCGCTGGAGGCGAAGCTCGCCGCGCTCGGCAACCGCGGTGGCGCCGCGATGCCGAAGGGCCCGATGCCGCAGGGCGCGAAGATGCGCAGCGTGCAGCGCGTCATCAAGCGCCGCTGACCCCCGGAGACGACGAAGGCCCCGACCACGCAGGTCGGGGCCTTCTCTCTTTGTCAGCGCATCCGGATGACGACGGTCCCGGTGAGGCGGTCGAGCCAGCTGCGGCCGTCGGCGTTGCGGATCGCGGCCGGGATGATCACGAAGGTGAGCGCCGCACGGACGATCGCCCTGGGCACCCCGACCATCCCGGCGCCGTCCAGACGGGCGACGCGGATGCCGGTCACGAACATGCCCGGGGTGAACCCGAAGAACGAGACCGGGATGATCGTGATGATCGCCCACACGGCGATCGCCCACAGGTTGTAGGACTGCATCGCGGCGGTGTCCTGCAGGTCGGGGCGCATGAAGAGGGAGGTCAGCAGGGACGCGGCGACCAGGTCGACGACCAGGCCGAGCAGGCGCGCGCCGCCGCCGGCCACGGCGCCGACCCCCTGTTCGGGGAGGCCCAGCCGTTCCCCTCGCCAGCGCGGGGGCTCCTCGGCGCCGAGCCGAGGTGCGGACAACCACTCACCGGTCCATCTCGCCACCCGACCAGGGTATGCCGGTGGCGTGCGCCACGTCCGCCCTGGTCTGCTGGGGGATATCGCCCAGCCCGTTAACCTCCGCGAAACATACGGGTGACGGTCGGGCAACACCGCGCTCTTAGCGTGAGCCGAAGAGAGTACTGCCCCCGGCAATGCGTATGAAGGAGTTACAGAGGGTGTCCACTACTCCAGACGATATCCAGCGTCTCATCGCAGATGAGGACGTGCAGTTCGTTGACGTCAGGTTCTGTGATCTGCCGGGTGTGATGCAGCACTTCACCGTCCCTGCGAAGGCGTTCGACGCGGACGCGTTCGAAGAGGGCCTGGCCTTCGACGGCTCCTCGGTGCGCGGCTTCCAGTCGATCCACGAGTCCGACATGCTGCTGCTGCCGGACCCGGAGACCGCGCGGATCGACCCGTTCCGCAAGGAGAAGACCCTCTCCATCAACTTCTTCGTGCACGACCCGTTCACCCGCGAGGCGTACAGCCGCGACCCGCGCAACATCGCGCGCAAGGCCGAGCAGTACATCGCCGAGTCCGGCGTCGCCGACACCGTGTTCTTCGGCCCCGAGGCCGAGTTCTACGTGTTCGACTCGGTGCGTTTCGACTCGCGTGAGAACGGCTCCTTCCACGAGATCGACTCGGTCGAGGGCTGGTGGAACACCGGCCGCGACGAAGAGGGCGGCAACCGCGGTTACAAGACCCGCTTCAAGGGCGGCTACTTCCCCGTCCCGCCGGTTGACCACTTCGCCGACCTGCGTGACGAGATCAGCCAGAAGCTGATCAACTCCGGCTTCACTCTCGAGCGCGCGCACCACGAGGTGGGCACCGCGGGCCAGGCCGAGATCAACTACAAGTTCAACACGCTGCTGCACGCTGCGGACGACCTGCAGCTGTTCAAGTACATCGTGAAGAACACCGCGTGGAACGCAGGCAAGACCGCGACGTTCATGCCGAAGCCGCTGTTCGGTGACAACGGTTCGGGCATGCACTGCCACCAGTCGCTGTGGAAGGACGGCCAGCCGCTGTTCTACGACGAGTCCGGTTACGCCGGCCTGTCGGACATGGCACGCCACTACATCGGCGGCATCCTGGCCCACGCCCCGTCGCTGCTGGCCTTCACCAACCCGACGGTGAACTCCTACCACCGCCTGGTGCCGGGCTTCGAGGCGCCGGTCAGCCTGGTGTACTCGCAGCGCAACCGCTCGGCCTGCGTCCGGATCCCGATCACCGGGTCCAACGCCAAGGCCAAGCGCATCGAGTTCCGGTGCCCGGACTCGTCCGGCAACCCGTACCTCGCGTTCGCCGCGATGATGATGGCCGGCCTGGACGGCATCAAGAACAAGATCGAGCCGCCGGAGCCGATCGACAAGGACCTGTACGAGCTTCCGCCGGAGGAGGCCAAGGACGTCAAGCAGGTCCCGGCGACCCTCGACGAGGTGCTGAACAACCTCGAGGCCGACCACGACTTCCTCACCGAGGGCGGCGTGTTCACCCCCGACGTCATCGAGACGTGGATCTCGCTGAAGCGCGAGACCGAGATCGACCCGCTGCGGCTGCGTCCGCACCCGTACGAGTTCGCGCTGTACTACGACGTGTGATTCGTACCGGGTAGAAACACCCTGAGCGCGCCGGCGGCGAGGAGCGGAAAACGCCCTCGCCGTCGGCGTTCGTTTTGGGCGGGGTTATTCGGCGGTGAGGACCGACATGTCCAGGCCGGCGCGTTCGCAGTGGCCGCGCGGGTCCTCGACCAGCTTGCGGCGCCCCAGGTCCATCAGCCCGAGCGTGCAGGTGATCTCGGCGGACAGGGTGCCGTCCGCCTTGTGGATGTTGTTGATCATCTGGAACGTCTTGCCGGTGCCGAACTTACCCTCGCAGCCCACGTGCACGGTCTCACCCGCGCGGATCTCCCTGCGGAAGACGATGTGCGACTCCAGCAGCACCGGCGCCAGGTTCTGCTCGCGCAGCGCCGCGCCCCCGGCCTGCTCGAACGCTTCGGTGCGGGCGACCTCGCCGTACGAGTGGTACACGGCGTGGTTGAGGTGGCCGAGCGTGTCCAGCTCGTAGTGCCTGACCTTGATCTCCACCCGGAACGGTTCGCGCTCAGTCACGGATCCACTGTAAAGCGGGACCAAGCTGCGGCGGGCTGGGACGTTCGCCACGTCAAGCCTCGTAGAAGAGCCTCTCGACGACGGCGTGCGCCCGCCGCGTGGTGCGGCGATAGGAGTCGAGGAACTCGCCCGGGTCGTCGTCGGCGCTCTGCCCGAGGATGCGCGCGACCGCGGCCAGGTCGCGGCCCGAGCTCGGCACCTGGTCGACGGCCTTGCCGCGGACCAGCATCGCCGCGTTGCGCACCCGGGTCGCGAGCAGCCAGGCCTCAGTGAGGGAGGCGGTGTCCTCCGGTTCGGCCAGGCCCGCCTCGGCCAGCGCGGCCAGCGCTCGCGGTGTCGAGGTGGTCCGCAGGTCCGGGACCTCGAACGCGTGCCGCAACTGGAAGAGCTGCACCGTCCACTCGACGTCGGCCAGCCCGCCCCGGCCCAGCTTGGTGTGCAGGGTCGGATCGGCTCCGCGCGGCATCCGCTCAGTGTCCACCCGCGCCTTCATCCGCCGCACCTCGCGGGCGCGGGACGCGTCCAGCCCGCCGTCGGGATAGCGGATCGGGTCGATCATCTCGATGAACCGCTCCCCCAGTTCCGCGTCACCGGCGACGAACCGGGCGCGCAGCAGCGCCTGCGTCTCCCAGACCTCGCCCCAGCGCGCGTAGTACGCCCGGTACGAGTCGAGCGTGCGCACCAGCGGACCGCCACGACCCTCCGGCCGCAGGTCGGCGTCGACCTGCAGGGGCGGGTCCGCGCTCGGGGCACCGAGCATCTTGCGCACCGTCTCGGCGACCGAGGACGCGTAGCGCACGGCGTCGCCGTCGGACACGCCCTCGGCGGGCTCGCAGACGAAGAGGACGTCGGCGTCCGAGCCGTAGCCCAGCTCGGCGCCACCCAGCCGGCCCATGCCGATCACGGCGATCTTCGCCGCCTCGCCACCCAGTTCGGCGCAGCGCTTGCGGATCGCCGCGGACAGCGCGCTCTGCAGCACGGCGACCCACACCGAGGACAGCGCCTCGCACACCTCGCGCACGTCCAGCAGGCCGAGCAGGTCGGCCGCGGCGACGCGCAGGATCTCGTGGCGCCGCAACGACCGGGCCGCCGCGACCGCCGCGTTGAGCCCGGGCTGCCGGCGCACGGTCGCCCGCAGCGACTTCGCCACCTCGGCGGGCGTCCGTCCGGTCAGCCGGGCGGGGTCGCCGAGCAGTTGCAGGACCTCGGGCGCGCGCACCAGCAGGTCCGGTACCAGCTTCGAGGTGCCGAGCAGGGACGCCAGCCGTTCGACGACCGCGCCCTCGTCTCGCAGCACCCGCAGGTACCACGGGGTGTCCTCCAGCGCCTCGGACACCTTCCGGTACGCGAGCAGCCCGCCGTCCGGGTCCGGGGTGTCGGCGAGCAGGTCGAGCAGGACGGGGAGCAGCGCCTTCTGGATGGCGGCCCGGCGTGAAACGCCGGAGGTGAGTGCGCGGATGTGCTGCAGCGCGCCGTCGGGCGCCGCGTAGCCGAGAGCCGCGAGACGTTGCGCGGCTTGCTTCGTGGTGAGGCGGAGGTCCTCAGTGGACACGCTGGCCACGGACTGCAGCAGCGGGCGGTAGAACAGCTTCTCGTGCAGACGACGGATCCGCTGATTGTGGCGGCGGAACTCGACGAGCAGGATCTCACCCTCGCCGCGGGCCATCTCGGGACGGATACCGATCGCCCGGCCGAGCACGCGCAGTTCGTCCGAGTCGTTGAAGTCCGGGAACAGGTGGGTGCGGCGCAGGCGGCGCAGCTGCAGCCGGTGCTCGACCGTCCGTAGGAACTCGTACGACATCTCCAGCTCGGCCGCGTCGCTGCGGCCGACGTAACCGCCCGAGCCGAGCGCCGTCAGTGCCTCGACGGTCGACGGCGACCGCAGGCTCGGATCGGCCCGGCCGTGGACGAGCTGGAGCAGCTGGACCGCGAACTCGACGTCCCGCAGGCCTCCGCGGCCGAGCTTCAGCTCACGCTCGGCCAGCTCGGACGGCACGTGCCCCTCGACCCGCCTGCGCATCTGCTGGACGTCGGCGACGAAGTTCTCCCGCTCGGCGGCCGACCACACCATGGAGGTGACCATCTCGGCGTACTGGTTGCCGAGTTCGGCGTCGCCGGCCACCGGGCGTGCCTTGAGGAGGGCCTGGAACTCCCAGGTGCGTGCCCACTTCGCGTAGTAGGCGGTGTGACCGTCGAGCGTGCGGACGAGGGCGCCCTGCTTGCCCTCGGGGCGGAGAGCGGCGTCGACCTCGAAGCACGCCTTGCCGACGATCCGCATCATCGTGCTGGCCAGACGGGTGGCGAGCTGCAGGTCGCCTTCGCCGACGAAGATGACGTCGACGTCGCTGACGTAGTTGAGTTCGCGGCCGCCGCACTTGCCCATGGCGATGACCGCCAGGCGGGTGTCGCCGAGTCCCTTGGGCGCCTGCTCGGCCTGCGCGATTTCGAGACCGGTGATCAGCGCCGCTTCGGCGAGGAGTGTGAGCTGCTGGGCGACTTCCGCGTAGCGGGGCCGGTCGAGCTTGCCCTCGACGAGGTGTCCGAGGTCGGTGCCGGCGATTTCGAGGAGCAGGCCGCGGTAGGCGGTGCGCAGGGCGTTCTCCGCCGGGGCGCCCGTCCGGATCTCGCCGTCCTCACGGACGGCATCGAGCATGGTGTCGGCGTAGCAGTCGGCGTCGGTGCACTTGTCGGCGGCGAGACGCGTCCACTCACCGGGGTGGCCGACGAGGAAGTCACCGAGCGCGCTCGACGTGCCGAGGACGCCGACCAGCCGGCCGCGCAGCGTGGGGTTGTCGCGCAGGGCGGCGGTCAGCTCGGGCCAGCCCTGCTCGTCGGTCTCCCGGATGCGGTCGAGGCTGCGCAGCGCCAGGTCGGGATCGGCGCTGCGGGACAGGGCGACGAGGATGTCCAGCGCGTCCGGGGCGGGCCCGGTGTCGGTCCACCAGCCGGCGGCGCGGAGGTGCTCCTCGGCGCGGTCGTCGGTGAAGCCGTAGCGCGCAGGGGATCCAGCCCCTCGTGACTGCTCTGCCATCAGGGTCCACCGTAACCGTGTCGGGCCGGTCGTTGTCGATCAAGTGAGCGGAAGGGATGCCGGTGGGGCGCTCTCGAGGGCACCTTCAGCCAGCCGGACGAACCTGGTGGCAAAGGGCTGCCAGGTCTCGGCGATGTCGGCGTGGTTGCGATCCAGGGTTTCGGTGTCGAACGCACTCGCCGGGCGGGTCGCCGCCATCGGGGGCGCCTCGCCGGCCCAGGCCTGGACGACCTGGGTGGTGGTCTCGATGTGGAATTGGATGCCGTAGGCGCTGCGGTGCAGCCGGAAGGCCTGGTTGGGGTACTTGGGAGCGGATGCGAGCAGGACGGCGCCGTGGGGCAGCTGGGTGATGACGTCCTCGTGGAAGTGCATGACGTCCTGCATGAGCGGGAGGTCGGCGAAGAGCGGATCGGTCCAGGCCGCGTCCTTCTTGGCGACGAGAGCCGCCCCGACCTCGGGACCGGAATCGCCGGGCTGGACGCGCCCACCGGTGGCGACCGCGAGAAGCTGAGCGCCGAGGCAGATCGCGAGCGTCGGCAGATTCGTGCGGGCCGCGGTCGCGAGGAGCGCCCGGACGTCGGCGAGCCAGGGGTGCTTGGTGTCGTCTTCGGCGTTCATGCCGCCGCCGAGGCAAACGAGGCCCTGGTACCCGTCGAGCGTGCCGGGGAGCGGGTCCTCGGGCAGACGCCGGAGGTCGAGTTCCGCGCCGGCGGCGGTGAGCCAGTCGCCGAGGGGCCCGATCGGATCGGACGGGTCGGGCTGCAGGACCAGGAGGCGCGTCATGCGTCCAGGATAAGGGCACAAAAACACCCAGGGGCTCGGGAGAACGTACTGTTCTCGACCGAGCCCCTGGGCTTATTTGTGAAGTTGTGTTCGGCGGTGTCCTACTCTCCCACACCCGCGGGGGTGCAGTACCATCGGCGCTGGCAGGCTTAGCTTCCGGGTTCGGAATGGGACCGGGCGTTT